>JAUWGI010000126.1 GCA_030606505.1 Deltaproteobacteria bacterium | reverse complement strand
TGGCCGTAGTCATCTTCTTCGCCCTGCAATTTACCGTGCAGAATTTCGTGGTCATTGGTGCCAGTATGCAGCCCAGCTTTTATGAAGGGGAGCGGGTGGTAGCCACCAAGCTGGCTTATAAACTTCACGAGCCGGAAAGGGGCGATGTAATCGTCTTTCTCCCCCCCAAACACATGGAGGAAGATTTAATTAAGCGCATCATCGGCCTGCCCGGCGAGAGGGTAGAGGTGAAGGACGGGGTGGTATATATTGATGGCCTCCCCCTGCTTGAGCCCTATATCAAGCAGCCTCCCAACTATACTTATAGCGTGGAAATAGTCCCCGAGAATGAATACTGGGTTCTGGGCGACAACCGCAATAACAGCAATGATTCCCATACCGGCTGGACGGTACCCCGGGAAGATATGATCGGTAAGGCCTGGCTGATAATCTGGCCGCCGGACCAGTGGAAGGTCGTCCCCGATTACTTCCCGGAGGAAGAATAGCTGACTTTATTGGGGGTGAGGTTGACAGAAAAAGCAGAAGAAATCTTTGAGAAAGCCGGGGCGATACTGAAAGGGCACTTCCTGCTCACCTCCGGCCTGCACTCCCCGGTCTACTGGGAGAAGTTCAAGGTCTTGCAGTACCCCGACCACACCGAGCAGCTCTGCCGCCTGATTACCGACCATTTCCGCCAGCAGAAGATAGAGGTGGTGGCGGCACCGACCACCGGCGGCATTATCCTCGCCTTTGAGGTGGCCCGGCAGCTGGGGGTAAGGGGCATCTTTGCCGAGAAGGTAAGCGAAAAGGAAAGGGCTTTCCGTAGGGGTTTCAGTATAAACCCCGGCGAAAAAGTCCTCATCGTGGACGACATTCTCACCACCGGCAAGTCTATCCGCGAGGTTATAACAGCGGTGAAAAAGCTTAAGGGCAAAATCATCGGTATCGGGGTGCTGGTTGACCGTTCCGAGCAGAATGTAGATTTTGGCTTCCCGCTTTTCAGCTGCCTGCGGGTGGAGACCGTGGCCTACTCGCCGGAGGACTGCCCCTTGTGCGCCGCCAGAATCCCACTGGTTAAGCCCGGCGGGGGATAGAAGTACTTAAAGGCCATTGACAAAAAAATAATCTCATTTTATACTTTAAGTAGTTAGAGCTATCGACCCGAAAGGGCGGTAAGCTCTCCGAGTCAAGACTCTTAACAATATAGGTCGCTTGGATCGGATACGACCGAGACGGCAAAAAGAGAATCCTATTTTGGTGCCTTCTCTGCTGTGTTGGAGAAGGCTTTTTTAGTGCAAATTGGCTAAAATGCTAAAGTTAGGCTTCATCGGGGCGGGGACGGTGGGCACTGCCCTGGCGGCAAGGCTGGTCGGCAGGGGCTATCCCGTGGTGGCCGTGTCCAGCCTCAGCCGGGCTTCAGCCCAAAGGCTGGCAGAAGCTGCCAGTGGCTGCCAGGTATTTGACAGCAACCAGGCTGCCGCCGATAACGCCGAGCTTATCTTTATTACCACCCCCGATGATGCCATTGCCTCCGTAGCCGCTCAAGTTAGCTGGCACCCTGGACAGAGCGTTGTCCACTGCAGCGGCGCCGATTCTGTCGATATCCTCCAGCCGGCCAAAGAAGCCGGGGCTAAAGTGGGCGCCTTCCACCCCCTGCAGACCTTCGCCAGCCCGCAGCAGGCCATGGAGAATATACCCGGCTCAACGTTTGCCCTGGAGGCGGAAGAGCCGCTGTTGGGCACTCTCAAGGATGTGGCGGCCGCCCTCGACGGCCATTGGGTGGAGCTCAAGGCCAGCGATAAGGTTCTCTACCACGCCGCCGCCGTCTTCGCCTGCAACTACATGGTAACCCTGGTCAAGCTGGCCACCGACCTCTGGCAGACCTTTGATGTCCCACAGCCAAAAGCCACTAAAGCATTAGTCCCGCTGCTACGCGGGACGCTTCATAATATCGAGACTATCGGTATCCCCGACTGCCTCACCGGACCAATCGCTCGCGGCGATATCGGCACCATCAACAAGCACCTGGATGCTCTGAAATCTACCGCCCCCCACCTCGTCTCCGCCTACCGTGAGCTTGGCCGGCAGACCATACCCGTCGCCATAGCCAAGGGCAGAATAGACCAATCTAAAGCCCGGGAGCTAGAGGCGGTGCTGGGACAACCCGATTGAAATAAACTATTGGAGGTTGTGATGAGAGTAATGCTAAAGAGCAAAATCCACCGGGCCCGCGTCACCCACGCCAATATTGAGTACGAAGGCAGCATCAGCATCGACAGGAAGTTGATGGAAGCGGCTGATATCCTCCCCTACGAGCAGGTTCATGTGCTGAACATCGACAACGGTGCCCGCTTTGAGACCTACGCCATTGAGGCCGAGGCTGGCAGCGGGGAGATTGGTATCCAGGGTGCTGCCGCACGTTTAGCCAGCGCGGGCGACAAAGTTATCATCCTTACCTACCGCCAGGTCGAGGAAACGGAAGTCCAGAATCACTGCCCCACCCGCGTCTATGTCGACGAAAAGAATGTTATCACCGAGGTCAAATCGGCGGTGGAGGCTCTGCCCCTCTGGGAGAAATAGATGCGCATCACCATAAACCAGATAAAAGAAATGAAGCCCAGGGGCGAAAAAATCGTCATGCTCACCGCCTACGACTATTCCACCGCCCGCCTCGTTGACGAGGCGGGAATCCC
>JAUWGI010000031.1 GCA_030606505.1 Deltaproteobacteria bacterium | reverse complement strand
TGTTTCTTTGGAAATCGCCTATCTTTGTGTCTAGGAATAGTTTAATTACTCTTAATAGAACTTAGGCAACTCTTAATATGTTCGAATAGTTTTTTAATAATTACGCGATAATGTGCTATTTTGAACGTAAGATTTGGTGATTTTTGATAAAAATATTGACAATTTCGAAAAACGTGCCTCATAATTTATTTAAAGTCTTTGAAAACCACATCTTAACATGAGAAGGAGTATAAAAATGGTAAAGAAAATACGCACTGGGTTGTTAGGAAAGAAAGTGACGAAATATAAGCCTCTGTGGTGCAGTCACGCGGACTGGTTGATATTGAAAAGTCTGGCAAGCCGGGAAAACCGAACCATGATTGAAATGATACATGAAGCCCTCTCGGTTTACCTAAAATGCACGGGGCAAAAACACGAGCGCGAAATCGAAAGCCTCGAAAACCAGAGGATAATACTCGCAGCCGAACTTCTGGAATACCAGCAGAGATTTGGTAAATTACCGCCGTAAAATGCTGAAGGCAACTAGCGCGTTGCCTCGCCATTCCACCACGTTGTTCCAGGGTGAACGGTGGAAACGCCGCATAAACTTGACATAAAGAAAAGGGTAGTCTCGCGGACTTGCCAGCCCTTTTCTTTAACCTGTTTGAAAGCTTAGTAGACTACCGGTTGGATCCCGTCTGCCGCGTCATGGCCTGATTGCCCGCGCTTCTGCTTTGGCGGACCATCCAGCAGTTCCATTGTTTCACGAATCCGCTTATCTGTGATGGCCAGGTAAACCTGGGTGGTTGACAGATCGGTATGCCCCAGCAGCTCCTGTACCGATCTGATATCGCCGCCCCTTTCCAACAGGTCGGTGGCGAACTTGTGTCGCATCGTATGGGTATGAAAATTATTGAGGCCGGCCTTCAGGGCGAAAAACCTTATCTTGTTGCCGATACATGCAGGTTTCAGCTTGAACACTTTCTCATCCGGCTTCATTCCCTGTGTGAAGTTATGCAGCCTGATGGCTATAGCCGGCAGCAGGGGAATGACCCGGTCCTTCTTACCTTTGCCGTGCGCGACCAAGAAATCGGAGTGTATATCTCTCGGCTCCAGCGCGGCCAGTTCCGCCCTTCTCATGCCGGTGCTGAGGGCCAGATCCACCAGCAGTATGTCGCGGGTGATGGTGCCTCTATGCGTCTTCTTACCCGCTATGGCCTGGCGGAGCTTGTCAACGTCGCTGTCCTCTGTGTAGGGGGGCAGCGACCGGGGCACCTTTATCCTGAAGTTATCCATCGGCTCGCCGTACCATTTCATAAATGACTTCACAGTGGCCGCGTAGCGGGCCAGCGTCCGCGGTTTTCGGTGGGCATAAGGAGCCAGAAATCCCTTGGCCAGCTCGGTACTCGGCTTATAGCCGTTCAGGTACTGCCGGAACCTGGCCAGCAGCCGACTCTCATTATCCAGGTTTCTGGCGTTTCTCACCCTCAACACCAGGTCGGCGTCGTAGAGGGTGAAAAGCTCGTCGTTTGTCTTGTCCCTCAGCTCCAACCTTCTCCTCCCCTCCGGTCCAAGCAGTACCTCAAGCAGCTCCCTCAGCCCCGGTTCCCCGGATAGAATCGGTGCGAAAATGGGCGGTACTGGACTCGAACCAGTGACCTCTTGCGTGTGAAGCAAGCGCTCTAACCACTGAGCTAACCGCCCGAATTATACCTATTTTAGCCCCGATAGTCGGCTTTGTAAAGATTACCTTTGGCTTTGTCAGCTTCCGTTGAGCTTATCGGTTCTGAATGCTATAATAGGGCACTTATGGCTCAGGAGACGTTGGGTTAGCATGGTCGATTTGGACGACCTCCTGATTTACCGACGGCTTGATGCCTCGGGGATGCTTGACCACCTGCACCAGTTCCCCGAGCAGTGCCGGTTGGTCTGGGAAAAGGTCTTGAAGTTTGGCCTGCCCCCGGAATACAGCCCTGTGGATAAGGTTGTTATCCTGGGGATGGGCGGCTCGGCTATCGGTGGTGACATGGTACGCCGCCTAGCTCTGGCGGAAAGCAAGATGCCGGTCTGGGTACACCGGGACTATGGTTTGCCTCCGTTCGTTGACAGTAACACCCTGGTCATTGCCTCGAGCTACTCGGGGAATACCGAGGAGACTCTATCCGCCTTCACTGCGTCGCTCAAAACCCCGGCCAAAAAGCTGGCCATCACCGCCGGCGGCAAGCTTAAACAGCTGGCGGATAAAGAGGGCATTCCCGTTTTTAGTATAGATTACCAGGCACCTCCCCGCGCCGCCTTTCCCCACAGTTTCGTCCCTCTGGTTGGTATTTTTCAGAAGCTGGGTTTGCTCGGTGACAAATCGGCCGATTTGAAGCAGGCGCTACAGATTTTGAATAAGCTAGCCGGGGACCTGGTGGAAACCACCCCTCTTGTTGCCAACCCGGCCAAGCAGCTGGCGACCAAGCTGCGGGGGAGCCTGGTGGTAATCTACGGTGGGGAGGTACTCTCGGAGGTGGCCCGGCGCTGGAAGAACCAGCTCAACGAGAACAGCAAGGCCTGGGCTTTCTTCGAGCTTTTCCCCGAGCTCAATCATAATGCCGTGGTGGGCTACGAGTTTCCCCCTGAGATAAAGGATAGGGTGTTTGTCGTTTTGCCGCATTCCGCCCTGTTTAGTCCCCGGAGCCAGCTTCACTATGAGGCCACAGCTAAACTGCTGGCTGAATCGGGAATCAGCCATGAGGTGGTGGAGGCGGTGGGGGAAACGGCCCTGGCGCAGGTGATGAGCCTGGTTCTTTTCGGGGATTACGTCAGCTTCTACTTGGCGATGTTAAACGAAACTGACCCCACGCCGTTAGCTGCTGTGGACTTTGTTAAGCGTTACCTCGCCCGATTCAACCCTGCTGACGGCTAGGGCCAGAGGGGAAGGGTTTAAGAAGGTGAACCCATATATTTATCAAAGCGGCGAGCCGACCTTCAACCTGCGTTTGAAGAAGGTGACCGGGAAGTGGTCTTCCTATCTGGTCGACTTCCCTTCGGCTTTTCACAACGGCCACTGGGGAAGCAGTATCGTTAGAGGCGAGTACTTTCAACCAGTGTGGTCAGGCCGTGTACCGCTGGTTATCTTACTTCACGGCATGGGAGACCATAGCGTAATTCCCTGCAAGCTCCTGGCCAAGTCTCTAGCCGGTAATGGCACCGCCTGCTTGATTTTATACCTCTTCTTGCACTCAAGGCGCCTGCCGGAGAACATGAAACGGCGGTATCCTGTCTTTGCTCCCGAGGAATGGTTCCAGATATACCAGACTTCGGTGATTGAAGTGCGCCAGGTGATTGATTGGGCGAGTGTTCGGGAAGAAATAGACGAGGAGAAGATAGCGGTGGCGGGGATAAGCTTCGGGGGGTTTATCTCGGCCATAGCTATGGGTATAGACGAGCGTGTTGGCGCTGGCGTGTTTATTGTATCCGCCGGTAACAGTGAAAAGATTAACCATATGAGTCAGCTCAGTACTCTAACCAAGGATTACCGGCGCACCGAGGCGGAATACCAGCGCATTCAGCAGTCTTATATGCAATACCTTACCGAAGTGGCCGAAAAGGGGGTTGAATATGTCACCCCCGCCCGGGATAGTTTCCTGACCGACCCGATGACCTATGCCTATAGCCTGCGGCAGCGCCCGCTATTAATGATTAACGCCCGCTGGGACGAGGCTATTTCGGCCGACGCCGCCCTTGATTTCTGGAGGGCATGCGGCCGGCCGGATATAATGTGGCTTCCGGCCACCCACGCTACCATCTGGCTGTGGTATCCCCGTATCCGCCGCAAAATAGCCAGTTTCTTCAAAATAAGCTTTGGGATGTAATCCGGGGGTAAGGGTGGTGTTGGTGCCTGCTTATAGCTTTACCACTTTGGCGGAGTAAACGTCGTCCAGGGCCAGTATCTGCTGGCGCTGTTTCTCGGTCAGGGCTTCGTCCAGGGCCAGTATCATAAGGGCCTGCCCGCGGGGTTTTAGACGGCTTAAGTGCATGAAGCTGATATTTATATCGGCTTCACCGGTTATCCTGCCGGCGGCGCCGATGAGGCCGGGGCGGTCGAGATGGTCGCAGAACAGGAAGTAGCCGCCGGTGGGGACAATATCAATCCAGTAGTTATCGACGCGGACGATGTGCACCTCCCCGCGCATTACCGTCCCGGCGACAGTGGTCACCCCGGCGCTGGTGGTGGCTTCTACCGTAACCAGGCTGGCATAGTTCTCACTCTCAGCCTCTTCCTGCTCCACCACCGCCAGACCGCGCCGTTTGGCCACGATATCGGCGTTAATCAGGTTGACCCGTTCCTCGCTTACCTGCTCCAGCAGTCCACCCAGGGCGGCGGCTTTGAGGGCCTTGGTATCATATTCGGCAATCTCGCCGTTATATTTAATCTGGATAGCGCTCACCTGTCCCTCAACCAGCTGGCTTACCAGCCGGCCCACGGTGGTGGCTACGTTGATAAAGGGCGCCAGCGCCGACAGCATCTCCGCTGGTATGAAGGGGGCGTTGACCGCATATTTGGCCGGGTGTCCGTTAAAGACATCGACAATCTGTTCGGCGACATCCCGGGCGGCCATGACCTGAGCTTCGGTGGTGGAGGCGCCCAGGTGGGGGGTAACAATGATATTATCGCTTTCGAAAAGGACGCTTTCCGTGGTTGGTTCGGTGGGGAAGACGTCAATGGCGGCACCAGCCACCCGTTTTTCTTTGACCGCTCTGGCCAGTGCTTCCTCGCCGATGAGGGCACCGCGGGCGCAGTTGATTATTCTGACCGTGGGTTTGACCAGGGCCAACTCTTTCTCGCCGATCATTCCCTTGGTTTTAGAGGTTAATGGGGTGTGCAGGGTGATGAAGTCAGCTTCTTTGAATAGCTGTTTCATCGGCACCAGCTCTACCTGCAGGTTGCGAGCATGTTCCGCCGATATAAAGGGGTCATTGGCGATTAGCTTCATTTCCAGGCCCAGGGCGCGCCGGGCTACTTCTGAGCCGACATTGCCCAAGCCGAGAATACCCAGTGTTTTGTTTCTCACCTCGGTGCCCATGAAATCGCTTCGTTTCCAGGCCCCGGATTTGAGTGAGGCGTTAGCCTGGGGGATGTGGCGGGCCAGGGCGAGGAGGAGGGCAATGGTGTGCTCGGCGGCGGAGATGGTGTTGCCGGTGGGGGCATTAACCACCACGATACCCCGCCGGGTGGCTTCCTCGATATCAACGTTGTCCACGCCGACACCCGCCCGCCCGATAATCTGCAGCTTTTTGCCGGCGGCTATTACCTCGGCGGTGACCTTGGTCTGGCTGCGTACCATCAGGGCTTCATAGTCGCCGATTATGGATATCAGTTCTTCGGCTTTTAGCCCGGTTTTAATATCCACCTCGGCGTGCTGGTGTAGAATTTCTATCCCTTTTTCGGAGACAGGGTCGGCGATTAGGACTTTCATAGTTAGCTACTCCCGAATCCTGCCTGGGGCAGCACCTTCTTTATGGCGGCTATTACCTCTTTAATGTCATCCTCGGTGGCCCAGCCCAGGTGACCGATGCGGAATATCTGGCCGTCCAGTTTCTGCTGCCCGCCGGCGAGTACCACATCATATTCCTCCCGCAGAATCTTGAGCATCTTCTTGGTATCCAGCCCGTTGCTGGCGGCGATAGAGGTAACGGTGTTGGAGGCATGGTTTTCTTCGGCAAAGGGGGACAGCCCCAGCGATTTTGCGCCCTCCCGAGCGGCTTTACCCATCCGGGCATGGCGGGCAAAGACATTGGCCATGCCCTCTTTTATTATCATATCCAACGCCACCTCCAGGGCAAAGAATACCGAGACGACCGGTGTCCAGGGTGTTTGCCCCTTTTCCAGGTAGCTCTTGGCCTTGGCAAAATCCCAGTAAAAGCGGGGCATCTTGGCTTTCTGGTTGGCCTGCCACCCCTCTTGGCTGACGCTGACCATAGTCAGCCCCGGGGGAACCATCCAGCCCTTCTGGGAACCGGTGACGGTGATATCGCAGTGCCACTTATCTACCGGCAGGTCGATTGAACCCAGGCTGCTGATGGCATCAACCACCAAAAGTTTACCAGCCTCCTTTACTACCGAGCTTATAGAGGCCAGGTCATTGGTCACGCCGGTAGAGGTTTCATTATGGGTGACCAGCACCGTTTTTATCTCCGGGTCGGCCTTGAGCGCCTTGCGCACGGCGTCAGGGTCGGCGGCCTTGCCCCATTCGAAGCTGAGCCGCGTTACCTCGGCGCCGAATTTTTCGGCGATAGCGGCGAAGCGGTCGCCGAAGACGCCGATAGATACCGAAAGCACCTTATCCCCGGGGGACATGGTGTTGACGGCCGCTGCCTCCAGGCCCCCGGTACCGGAACCGGAGAGCAAAAAAACATCATTCTTGGTCTGGAATAGCTGCTGCAGTTTGGCGGTGACATTATTGAGTGTCTGGGCGAACTCCGGCCCGCGGTGATTTATCATCTGAAGGCCCATTGCCTGCAGCACTTCTTGGGGGCAGGGGGTAGGTCCCGGAACGCGTAGTTGTTTCATTTTTCTCCTCTGTGGTCTGTATTATTTAACATTCAATATTAGCATGTAGGCTGGGGATAAATCAATTCTGCCTTGTTGCCAAATCGATGTATTTGTAGTAATATCTGGTTTGGTTGGACGTGACCCATTTCAATAAAAGTTTTGAGAAAGGAATATAAAAATGGGAAAGGAAATTATTCTTTACAATCTGGCGGATGGTGTGACTGATGAACAGTACAAGGAGTATGTTGTTAATGAGAAAGGTCCTCTACTGGAGAGCCTGCCCTCGGTCAAGAAGTTCGAACTGGTCAAGATGACGGGAGCGGCTACGGGAGAGGTTCCCTATAAATACATTGGCATCATGCATCTGAGCAGCCTGGAAGATTTCTACCAGAAGGATGCCCCGTCACAGAAGTTCCAGGACTTTGTGGCTAAATGGAGTACGATGGTGTCACCTGGTTTTCACATAGTGTCTGGGGAAGAAATCTATTAGTCTGAAAATGTGCTAGTGGCATTCCAGGCGCAAGGACTTTTTAGCCGCAGCGGTAATGGATATGACAGACTACCAAAAGTATTGGGAAAGGAGTGCCCATGAATCTAGAGCACCTGTTAACTGATGAGGACCGCCAGATCCGGGAGACGGTAAGAGAGTTTACCAAGAAAGAAATCATTCCCAACGCCAAGAATTTGGAAGCAGACTATAGTCTGGTTGAGAAAATCCATCAAAAGCTTGTTGACATGGGGATTCAATCGGCGGGGTACCCGGCCGAGTATGGCGGGGGAGATGGCACCAGTACCGCCCTGGGAATTATCTGTGAAGAGCTGGCCAAAGGTGACGGTGGCATAAGCCTGTCCGCAGGTATCAATTGGGGCATTATTCTTAAGCCGGCAATAGTAGCCCAAAACAAGACCGTTATGGACAGGTTTATCCCCAGTTTTTGCAGCGGCAAGTTAGCCTACGCCTGCCTTTCCATGACCGACGAAGCCGGAGGCGCAGATTCCGAGAACCCTCTGCTTGCGGGTGCCGGGATTAAGACGATAGCCAGGCTTGAGGGCGATGAATATGTAGTAAACGGGAGCAAGGCCTGGCCGACTCATGGCGGGATTGCAGAATGCTATTTGACTGTCTGTACCACCGACCCCAGTGCTGGGGACGAAGGTGTTGCCCTGATTTATGTTCCCAAGGATACCCCGGGGCTGACATTTGGAAAACCGGAAAAGAAGATGCTGTTCAAGACATCAATAAATACCTCGGTACATTATGACAAT
>JAUWGI010000093.1 GCA_030606505.1 Deltaproteobacteria bacterium | reverse complement strand
GGAAAAAGACAAGGCTTAGGTAGCCCTTATCTCCTGCCGCATAAAGACCACGTAGCTGATGGCAAAGCAGATAACGGCCAGGCCTATCAGGGCGGTGAGCTGCGGCCAGACCAGCAGCAGGCTCTGGCCCAGGGGGAGGGGGTTGGGTATCATATAGGATACCTCGCCCGAGGTTAATATCCCCAGACCTCTGGAATGGGGTAGGAGCATGGCCATGGTCGCCTCCTCGAAGAGGGTATTGGGGGAGAGCCGCATCAGCGCCAGCAGGGTTTCCACCGACTTGGCTACCGCCGGTACTATCAGCATGGTATAAAAGAAACCGAAGAACAGCCAGACGGCAATCGAAGCCAGCAGGGAGATAGCCAGGTTCCTGATTATCACCGAGAAAAGTATGGCCAGACTCATCCAGAAGGCGCCGTAGATAACGATGGAAACGAAGTAGATAAAGAGCCTGATGATTTCCTCGGCACCCGGTGGCACCCCAATCATCCTCAGACCAAAGCCTCCAACCAGCAGCAGGGTGGTGGCCATCATGATGGCCAGGGTAATTATCCCCGCCAGAAACTTGCCGTTAATGACACTGTCCCGATAAATAGGCTGAGACAGGATTCGGCTCATGGTACCGCTGGAGTACTCCCGGTTGATGGCATCAAAGCCGAGGGCTATCCCGATGATGGGGACGAAGATGCCGATGAAGCTGACCAGCGAGGGTATGCTCTCCCCTGAGGTGGTAAACAGGTTGAGGAAAACAAAGCCGGTTTCAAGGCTTACCCCGCGAATTCCCTGATAGGCGGCATAAAGCCCGGCGGCGCTGGCCAGCAGCACCAGGATAAAGAGGATTAAACACCTCAGGCTGCTGAAATAGTCAGCCAGTTCTTTCCTGATTATAGTTATCATTAGCTAGCCTTCCTGGAAATACTTCTTGTAGATATCGTCCAGCGAGAACTCCTGGACCTTCATCTGAATCAGGGCTACGCCGCTATCCACCACCACCTTGGAA
This sequence comes from Deltaproteobacteria bacterium, assembly GCA_030606505.1. GTDB lineage: Bacteria > Chloroflexota > Dehalococcoidia > Dehalococcoidales > BS750m-G39 > JABMRW01. The sequence continues at coordinate 2,792 of JAUWGI010000093.1, read as the reverse complement.
ATGGCCGCCCGCAGGTCGGAATCGGTGGTTATATGCAGGAAATTACCCTCAGCTTCCACGTTCTTTACCCCTCTGATTTTACCGATGACCTCTACCAGCTGCGGGCTGGCCCCGGTGGTTTCCACCTCTATTCTATAGCGGCCTTCGGCCAGAGCTTCCCGGCCCAGAGCGTCCAGGGCGCCTTCAACCACCAGCTTGCCCTTAGCCAGTATAGCGATACTCTGGCATATCCTCTGCACCTCATAGAGGCGGTGGGAGCACATGACCACGGTGGTACCCATCTTGGGCAGGCCGGTGATGAGGTCTAAAATCTGATTAATCCCCTCCGGGTCAAGGCCGGCGGTGGGCTCGTCAAGAATGGCCAGCCGGGGTTTCTTGACCAGGACATCGGCTATCCCTAAGCGCTGCTTCATCCCCCGGGAGAACTTGCCCACGGCGGTGTCAGCCACCTCGGTCAGACCCACCGCCTCCAGCACCTGCTCAATCTGGGGGTTGGCCTCGTCATCGGTCATGTTATTCAGCCAGGCGATAAACCGCAGGTTCTGCCGGGCGGTGAGGCCATCATAGAAGCCCAGCCTTTCCGGCAGGTAGCCGGTGAGACGCTTTACCTTGAGCGGCTCCCGGGTGGAATCAAAGCCGAATACCCGGGCGCTGCCCGACGCCGGCTCGGTCAGTCCCAGCAGCATGAGGATGGTGGTGGTCTTACCGGCGCCGTTGGGGCCGAGCAGGCCGAAGACCTCGTTCTCGGCAACATGGAGATTGAGGTTATCAACCACCATAGTGCCGTCGTACCTCTTGGTCAAATCCCGGGTCTCTACGACTATCTTCTTGTCCATATTTTACCGTCGGCTAAAGCGCATAAAGATATATATCAGGCCGGCAATCACCACCACGATAATGGCTACCCCCAGCCAGCCCCAGATGGTGGGCGTTTCCACACTGACCCGGATATCTATATCCTCCGAGATTTGCTTGCCCTTGGCGCTGAGGCTGATTTGATAATCCCCGGCGATAGTCTTGGCCGGCGGCTTTATGTTGACCTCTATGGTCTGAGAATCAAGGGCGGCCAGGGTATCTATCTCATCCGGGGAGAACTCAACCGTCCAGCCGCTCGGTTTATTAGAGGAGAAGGTGATGTCTTCAATAGCCCCCGAGCCGCCGTTGATCACCTCTATCGAGAAGTAGTTATCCCGGCCCGCCGTAGCCGTGGTATTTAAGCGCTCCTCGGAAGGGGCCAGGGACATTTTATAGGTGGAGGTTACCACGACGGTGAGGTCGATGCTGCCGCTAACTTCGCCCGAGGTCAACCCCACGGTTATAGGGTATTCCCCCGGCTCAGACAGCCGCCATAAGGGGGGAGAGACATGAATAAGTATCTTGGTTACCGGGCCAGTCTGGAAGGGCGGCGGCGGTTCCAGCTCGATATTCAGTATATGTTTGTCGGTGGGGTAGGTGGGGGTGATAAAGATATCCCAATCCGTGGGCCCGGTAGCCGTCAGGTCAAAGATGCGGGGCTCGGTCGCCCCGGTGTACTCCAGGTCAACCTCAAACTCAAAGCTGGTGCCGTAGACTCCCTCCAGCTTGGTGTGTTTTGCCGTCAGCGTAATCATTTCGGGGGGTGCTTCCTCTTCCTCCTGGGCCAGGACGGCCACCGCCGGGGAAATAACCAGCAGGCTGACCAGCAGCAGGGCCAAACCAAATAACATTCGTAGCTTCATCGTCTCACTCCTTATTTACTGACTTTATTTAGCCGAGAAGCTCCTTGAGCTTCTCGGTGAAGGCGGGCACTATCTTTTTCCAGTCGCCCACCACGCCGAAGCGGGCTTCCCTGAATATATTGGCCTCCGGGTCCTTGTTTACGGCTACTATAGTCTTGGAGCTGGAACAGCCGGACATGTGCTGGCTGGAACCGGAGAGGGCGACGGCAATATAGAGGTCGGGGGTGACAATCTTGCCGGTAAGCCCTACCTGCGCCCCGGTGGGCACCCAGCCGTTATCACAGGGGGGGCGGGTAGCGCCCACCGCTCCCTTTAATATCTTGGCCAGCGCCTCCAACTGGGTAAAGCCTTCGGCGCTGCCGATGCCCCGGCCGCCGCTGACCACCACCTCGGCATCCTCCAGCTTTATCCCCTCCACCTCTTCGGGGACCTTCTCTAAAACTTTAGTCCTTATCGCCGAGGGGTCAAGACCAGCTTCAATTTTGATTACCTCCCCCTTTCGGGACTGGTCCGGCTCTAAGGGCGCCATTGCCTTGGGCCGGACGGTGGCTATCTGGGGGAAAGCCTCGGTGGTGAAAACGGCCTGGGCGTTGCCGCCGTAGACCGGCTTGGTCTGAAGTAATTTCTTGGAGTCGGGGTCAATGGCAAGCTCCAGGCAGCCCAGAGCAGCGGCCGTGTTCAGCCGGAAAGCCAGCCTCGGTGCCAGGTCGCGGCCGATGGAAGTCTGCCCCATAATTAAAACCTGGGGCATAGCCTGCTTGGCCACCTTATCCATGACCGGGATATAAGAATCGGTCTGGTAGTCCTTAAGCAGCGGGTCGTCAACGACGTAGACCTTATCGGCACCATAAGCGATGACTTCCTGCGCCAGATCGCCGACGCCGCTGCCGACCAGTACCGCCGATAGCTCCTGTCCCAGGTCAGCGGCCAGCTTTCGGCCGCCGCCCAGCAGCTCGGCGGAAATCGAGGCCAGCTTGCCTTCTTTAGTCTCACATAAAACCAGAACGCCTTTATTTTCAGCCATTGCTCTATCTCCTTACCTATAGCAAAAGAATATTAAAAACTGGTTAAGAA
>JAUWGI010000078.1 GCA_030606505.1 Deltaproteobacteria bacterium | reverse complement strand
AGTAGGCCTGAAATCGGTCATGGCGCCTACCCCCAGGAAGATGAGCAGGGGAATTACCCCGGATTTAATCCCGTAGGTGTAAAGAATGTTTAATAAGCCTATCTCGCCCCGGCCTATAGCCTGTATCAGCCCGCCTAAAGTTGGCACCTCGGCGGGGAAGCCCTCGGCGGAATACACCATCAAGCCGCCGAGGGGAAGATTAACCATAAGGATACCGAAGCCTATCGGAATCAGTAAAACCGGCTCCATCTTCCTGGCAATGCCCAGGTAGATAAGGAGCCCGGCGATAAAGAACATTAAGATGTTGCCCCAGGTTATCGTCCCGAAGGCAGTTTCGTAGAGGCCAAACACCTATTTATCCTTTGCTGGAGTCTCTTTAGCCGCGCCCCTGGTTTTTTGCACTATCAATCCCACTATCCAGGCCACCAGGGACAGAATTACCAAAACGAGGATAGTCACCCCAAAGCCACCCCCGGCAATCTTGGCTATTAAACCCCAGTCCATAATCTTAAATATCCCTTAAGTTATTAAAACTTGTCAATATTCTATAACAGCTACTAAATCACCAGCCTCAACCACCTGTCCCTCCGAAAGCTCTATCTTGGCAACGGTGCCGCTAACCGGAGCCAGTATCGGATTTTCCATCTTCATTGATTCTAGCATGCAGAGCACATCCCCCTCGCTTACCTTATCCCCCGATTTAACATTGATGCTGGTTATCTTGCCCGTTATCGGGAACTCCATATTCTCCTGTGCCAATTTCTAGCCTCCTTTACTTCTCCTTCACAATTTAGACGAACTAAAAGGGCGGCTCTAGTATTCTTCCTGTGTTCCCGCCCTTTTACATGCCACAGTCAGCTTGTCAGTCATCTTGGGTTACGCTTTATCGTCTCCCAGCAATGCTCCCACGGCAGCCATCCCCGCAAAAGGTACCTCATCCGTTTTGAGCACAATTTCACTATCGGCGACGTCAACCAGAGCCTTGGAAACATAGCTATTCATCTTTATATGAACCAGCAAATCACCATTGTCCTGGATTATCTTTTCTATATCGGACTTCAAATCCTCCGAGGAGTAAACAGTGAGCAAGTTTTCGGAACTCTCCACACTAAAGACACCCTTCAATGCCTTGACAGTATCAAGGATAGCCGGGGTAATTTCAGTCAATTCAGCCTCAATCTCAAAAACCCGGTCAAAGACCTTGAATTCGCTACGGAGTACGGCTTCGGAAAGCTTATCCTCCATCATGTCCTGAATTGCCCGGCGCAAGGGCCTGGCACCGAAGACCTCATCATAGCCCTTCTCCCCCAGGAAATCTTTGGCGGCCTCGGTTACCTCCAGCTTTATCTCCTTCTCCGCCAGCTGCTTTGAAACCTGGGACAGCATCAGGTCAACTATCTTGCGGATATTATCCTTGCTCAGGGAATGGAACACCACCACCCCGTCGACACGGTTGAGGAACTCGGGGCGGAAGGTCTTCTTCAGCTCATCAAGCAGCTTCTCCTTCATCTTGTCGTAGTCCATCTGCTGGGTCTTGGCCTCATCACTGCGCGAGGCAAAACCGATGGTGCCGCTCTTCTTGATTAGCTTGGCACCGATATTGCTGGTCATAATGATAACGCTGTTGCGGAAGTCAACCCGCCGGCCCTTGGCATCGGTCAGGTGACCGTCGTCGAATATCTGCAAAAGGATATTAAAGACATCTTCATGTGCCTTTTCAATCTCATCGAGGAGTATAGCGCAATACGACTTGCGCCTCACCGCCTCGGTGAGCTGTCCGCCCTCGTCATAGCCAACATACCCCGGAGGCGCCCCGACCAGCCGGGCCACGGTATGCCTCTCCATAAACTCGGACATATCAAGCCTTATCAGGGCATCCTCACTGCCGAACATAAACTCGGCCAGAGCCCTGACCAGCTCCGTCTTACCCACGCCGGTGGGGCCGAGAAAGATAAAATTACCGATAGGGTGCCTGGGGTCTTTAATTCCGGCTCGGGCTCGTCTCACCGCCCGGGAGATGGTATTAATCGCCTCATCCTGGCCGACGATGCGCTTATGCAGCACTTCCTCCATCTTAAGCAGGCGGCTGGTCTCGTCAGAAGCCAGCTGCACCACCGGGATGCCGGTCCACATACTAACCACCTCGGCGATATCCTCGGCGGTCACCACCGGCTTCTCCTGCTCCCGCTCCGTCTGCCAGTCATCCTCCATCTGCTTTATCTTCTCTTCCATCTGAAGCTCACGCTGGCGCAGCTCGGCGGCATACTCATACTGCTGGGCAGTCAGCGCCGCTTCCTTATCCTTCTGCACACTCTCCTGCGCCCGCCTGGCTTCTTTCAAGGTAACCGGTATCGTCCGGCGTCTAATTCTCACTCTGGACGACGCCTCGTCAATCAGGTCGATAGCCTTATCGGGCATAAAGCGGTCGGGGATATATCGGGAAGACAGTGTGGCCGCGGCACTCAATGCCTCGGCACTTATGGTCAGCTGGTGATGCTCCTCGTAGCGCTCCTTAATCCCGTTCAAGATATCCAGCGTCTCATCAACGGAAGGCTCCTCCACCAGGACGGGCTGGAAGCGCCGCTCCAGGGCGGCATCCCGCTCAACATACTTGCGGTAGTCATCAAGGGTGGTAGCGCCGATGCACTGCAGCTCACCTCGGGCCAGGGATGGCTTGAGGATATTGGCGGCATCAACCGCCCCCTCCGCCGCCCCGGCACCCACCATGGTATGAAACTCATCAATAAACAGCACGCAGTTGCCGGCGGTCTTTATCTCATCGATGACCTTTTTCAACCGCTCCTCGAACTCACCGCGGTACTTGGTCCCGGCCACCACCGCCCCCATATCCAGGGTAACAATCCTCTTCCCCTCCAGCGTCTCCGGCACGTCGCCAGCGATGATGCGGTGGGCTAGGCCCTCAACGATAGCCGTTTTACCAACGCCAGGCTCACCGATGAGCGCCGGGTTATTCTTGTTGCGGCGGCTTAAGATTTGAATTACCCGCTCGATTTCCTTCTGCCGCCCGATAACCGGGTCAAGCTTGCCGGCAGTAGCTGCCACCGTTAAATCAATGCCAAGCTGGTCTAAAGCCGGGGTGCGGCTGGTAGAACGGGCCGGCCTGGCTCTGGCCACCCCCTCGCCCAGCACCCGCGAAGTCTCGGCACGCGCCCGCTCCAGGGTGATACCAAAGCTATCCAGAACGTCACTGGCCACCCCACCCCCCTCACGCAACAGCCCCAAAAGCAGATGCTCGGTGCCGATGTAATTATGGCCAAGGTGACGTGCCTCGTCGATAGCCAGCTCAATGATACGCTTAGCCCTGGGGGTAAGCCCGATTTCACCCGTGCCCGGCTTCTCGCCGCGCCCGATAATAAACTCCACCGCCGAGCGCGCCTTATTCAAGCCCACGCCCAGGTTAGCCAGAACTTTAGCCCCTACCCCCTCATCCTCCCGCAGCAGACCGAGCAGGATATGCTCGGTGCCGATATAGGTATGGTTAAAATGCTGCGCCTCTTCCTGGGCTAAAGTAAGGACTCTGCGCGCTCGCTCCGAAAACTTCTCAAATCGGCTCGGCATAACTCACCTATACTAATTATAAAGCAAGCCAAATCAAAGGTCAAAAGCCTCCTGGCAGTGGCATATTTTCCACAAAGGGTTGCCCCCTCAGTATCGTCTGCGCTAGGGCGTTTCACTTCCGTGTTCGGAATGGGAACGGGTGGTGCCACCCCGCTCTAACCACCAGAAGGCAGTCCTTATTTTAGCACATTTTATAACATAAAAAAAGGGGAAATAAATGGGTATTTGGTACCATACTTATATTTATCTACCTCACCCCCTCTGTCCCCCTCTCCTATCAAGGAGAGGGGGAAGAAATAAAAAGAGGGGCTAACGCCCCTCTTGGATTGCCTTTAAGCTATTGACATACCTTCCTAAGCAACCTATACTCCCCACTATGAAGACTGTGCGCTGGATAGCAGTCTTGCCCGCAGGTCTTGTTGCTGCCTTACTAGTAACATTCCCCATACACTGGTTAATAGTAATGATTGCAGATTTCGGAGATAATCCCCTTTTTAGCTTATTATCAGAGAGAACAGTGGAAAATCTCGCGAATGCGTTTACCACACCCTTTTTCATAATCTACGTAGGCGCATTGATAGCACCGGCGTATAAAAACCAGACCGCGATTGCGCTTGCCATCATAACCGCACTCATTTTAGGAGGCTTATATGTTTTTGCCTTTACAGGTGGCCCTACGTTCAGCGGTTGGGGTTCACTCTACTACGGAGCTACGCCAGTGTTAAACTTGGCAGGAGTAGCTACCGCCCTTTACACAATATGGCACCGCTACCAACCCCAGGAATCTCCGT
>JAUWGI010000047.1 GCA_030606505.1 Deltaproteobacteria bacterium | reverse complement strand
TTTGATGACCGCGCCGGCGGTGCGGTGCTGATTACCGCCCTGCAGAGAATCGCCGGGATGAACTTAAAGCCCACGGTAATGGCTGTGTTCACCGTTCAGGAGGAGGTGGGTTTAAAGGGGGCTAAGACTTCTGCTTTCGGGCTGAATCCCGATGTTGCCGTTGCCATTGATACCTGCATACCGGGGGACCATCCCGGCATAAAAAAGACCGACTCCGCCATTCAAGTTGGCCAGGGGCCGGCGATTACGGTGATGGATGCCGGCGGCAGGGGGGTGATTACCCACCCGAAGGTGCTGGAATGGCTGCGGGAAACGGCCAAAGCCAAGGGTATTCCCTATCAGATGGACGTAACTGAGAGGGGTACCACCGATGCCACTGCCATCAGTCTGACTCGTGAAGGTATTCCCTCGGGGGTGATTAGCGTAGCCTCGAGGTATATCCACACGCCGGTGGAGGTATTGAGCTTGGAAGACCTGGCAAAGACCACCGACCTGGTGGTAGAGGCTATTAAATCGGTGGGTGGTTACTTCTAGTAGCTGGGGGAATTGATTGTGAAGATTAAATATTTAGGTCATGCCGCCTTTGTTATTACCTCAAACAAAGGAGTTAAGATAATCACCGACCCCTATGAGACCGGCCCTGGTTTGACCTACGGCGAGATAACCGAGTCGGCTGATATTGTTACCGTGAGTCATGGCCATCACGACCATAACAATGTGGCTGCGGTGAAGGGTAATCCTGAGGTGGTTAGCCGGGCGGGCAGGTCAATGGTTAAGGGGATAGAGCTTAAAGGTATTGCCAGCTATCATGACGATGCTGGGGGGAGTTTGCGGGGCGATAACATTATATTCTGCTTTGAGATGGATGGGGTAAGGGTCTGTCACCTCGGTGACCTGGGGCACCGGCTTGATGACAAGCAGCTAAAAGAGATAGGTAGTGTTGATGTATTGCTCATCCCGGTGGGTGGTTTTTATACCATTGATGCTGAAGTCGCCACCGAGGTTTGTAACCAGTTAAAGCCGAGGGTAATTATTCCCATGCACTATAAGACGGAGAAGGGCATCCCGGGCATTTTTGGGGTGGAGGGGTTCCTGAGCGGCAAAGCTAATGTCAGCCGGCCGGACTCCAGCCAGGCGGAATTTAAGCCGGGAGAACTACCCGCCACCGGTCAAATTATAGTGCTGAAACCAGCATTATAGCTTCAAGATTGTTGACTATAGTGGTATAATAATATATGGGGGTGAGGCTAGAGGGGATTGAGAAGCATACTTTGGATATAACTTGTGTGGTTCTTGCTGGTGGCAAGGGCTTGCGTTTGGGGCGGGACAAGGTTCAAGAGACTGTTGACAACAGCAATTTGCTCCAGCGGGTGTTATCTCAACTTGCTCCCTTTAACCGTGATATTATAATAGTTACGGCGGGTAAGAAGTCCCTTCCCCAGGTTAACGGCTATCAGAGGTCTAGAATAGTAACTGATATCTACCCCGGTAAAGGTGCCCTGGGTGGTATCTATACTGGGCTGGCTGCGTCAGACTCACAGTATAACCTTGTTGTCGCCTGTGATATGCCCTTCCTGAACCAAGCCCTATTGCGTTACATGATGGAGCTTTCGGCTGACTTCGACCTGGTGGTTCCCCGCTTGGGCGAGCTGGTGGAACCGCTCCACGCTGTTTATGCCCGGAGCTGCCTGGCTCATATAGAGAGGCTGCTAAAGCGTGAAAATCTGGAGGTCAGGGCGCTGTTTGACCTGGTTGAGGTTAGATATGTGGAGTCTGACGAGATTGACCGGTTCGACCCGCAGCACCTGAGCTTTTTTAATGTAAACACCGAGGCTGATCTGGAGAAGGCACGTCAAATGATAATGAGGTATGTGAAGCCGTGATAAGTGTTGACCAGGCTCTGGAGAAGGTTCTGGAGAATGTAGCTGTTCTTGGGGTGGAAGAAAGCCCGATTCTAAGCTGTCTGGGGCAGGTTCTGGCTGAGGATATATTTTCTACCATCGATATCCCTCCGATGGACAATTCGGCCATGGATGGCTATGCCGTCAGGTCGGCAGATACTCGCGGTGCCAGCCATAAGTCGCCTCGTATTCTGCGCGTTATTGATACCGTTGCTGCCGGTGCTGCTTCCCAGTCTAGGGTGGAACCGGGTACGGCTATCCGGATTATGACCGGGGCACCAATACCTGAGGGTGCCGATGGTGTGGTCAGGTTTGAGGATACCGATGAGTCGGAGCGCCAGGGGATTCCAACTGAGATAGGCGTTCTGATTGAGGTAGCGCCTGGGGCTGAAATCCGGCAGGCGGGGGAGGATATTGCCGCCGGGTCACTGGTGCTGAGCCGGGGGACGAGGCTCAGGGCGTCAGAAGTCGGTGTTCTGGCTTCGCTGGGTTGCAGTAAAGTAAAGGTTATCTGCCGTCCGGTGGTGGCTATTTTAGCCACCGGCGATGAGATAGCAGACATCACTCAGCCACTGTCTGGCGGCAAGATATATAACAGTAATAGCTATAGCCTGGCGGCTCTGGCCCAGCACTATGGTGCTGTTCCCAAGATATTGGGCATAGCCTCGGATAATGAGGATTCGCTGATGGATAAGCTTGGCTCCGGGCGGGATGCTGATATATTAATAACCTCCGGCGGAGTCTCGCTGGGTGATTACGATGTGGTCAGGGAGGTGCTGGAGAAAGAGGGTGAAATTATCTTCTGGCGGGTCCGGGAGAAGCCGGGGAAGCCCCTGGTCTTCGGTTTGCTTAAGGGTCGGAGTAAAACGGGCGAGGCTAAAAATACACCCTTCTTTGGCCTGGCCGGTAATCCGGTTAGCGCTATGGTTAACTTTGAGCTTTTTGCCCGCCCGGCGATTCTTAAGATGATGGGCCGGAAGAATCTGACCAAACCCACGGTGCAGGCAGTTGTGGAGGATGCTATTGAAAATACCGACGGGCGCCGTGTCTTTACCAGAGTCTTTGTGGAGAAGCGCGGCGACGGGTACTTTGCCCGGCTTACCGGGCCACAGGGCTCGGGGATTCTGACCTCGATGGCTCTGGCTAACGGGTTGGCCATTGTTCCCGAGGATAAGCCTGGGGTGGAGCCGGGGGATGTGGTTGAGGTAATGATGCTGGATTGGAGTGAAGATGTCGAGTAGTCGGTTTTGGAGGCAGTTTTGATATTTGATGCTTCGGGGTTCGTTTTTGAACCACCATCGGTAATATCCCGGGCACGGCGGGTTTTGATTAAGCCCAGCGCCGCCTACCCGGTACCATATCCGGTGACCACCAGCCAGAATATGCTATCGGTGATAATAGAGGGTATCAGGCGGATTAGCGACGCCGATATTCTGCTCCTGGCCGGTACGCCGGGAGGGGAGCCCATCTTTCCTGTATATCAGGCATTGGGTTACGATTTCCCCCGTGTACTGACGCTGGATGTGAACGATTGTGTCTGGGTGGAGGTGGATAATCCGCTGCCCAAGCCTCTGGTTGTGCCTACCTTCTGGGTGCCTAATGTTATCTTATCCTGCGATTACCTGATAACGGTGGCTCCCTTAAAGGTGATTAAGGGCAGGAGTAATTTAAGCATAATGAACCTCCTTTCCGTGCTGCCCAGCAGTAAGTATGGGGGAGGGGCGCCACGGGGCTGGAAGTCTTTATATAGTCTGGGGATTGATAAGGTTATAGTTGACCTTTATTTTACTCTCCCCTTTGATCTGGGGATTATCGAAGCTAGCCAGAAATTCACAGCGCAAGATGACCCTACCAGGGGAGAGGTCGAGAAGTATGGTAAGGTTTTCGTTGGTGAGCCCTATGAAGTAGATAGCGAGGCCTCAAGGGAGCAGGGGCTTAAGTCTAGTTACCTTAATTTGATTAAGGAAGCCAGAGTAGGGCTGGAAGGCTAGGTATAGAGTATGGCTGATGACCGAACCGTGGCGCGCTGGTTTATTGATTTAGACTGGCTTGAGCAGAATAATCGTTCATTTCTGGCCCTGGCTCAGGGCTGTTTGTGCCCTAAGTGTCTTGGGCGGCTGGAGGGGGGTAAGAAGCAATTTTCACCGGCTGACCTGCTGGCTAATATCAGGGATTGCTGCTCTAAAACCCCCGAATTTTTTATCGATAGGCCGCCTATTTTGGAGAGAGTATTCCGGATTTTCCTGGCTAATGGTAACCAGCCCCTCGGTTTGGAGGAGCTGAGCGAACAACTGGCGGAGCGGCGGGGTGGTGCCCCCCAGCGCACCTCTACGGAGGTGCTATTTCGCCTGCTGGGGAATGAGCGGTACTACGGCTTGCGCCAGGTTCCCTAGTACCTGATGCTGAACTCGGAGTAACTCCCGGTATATTCTGCCCAGTTGGTAACCACCCTTTCCACCCTGGCCGCCGGCGGTCCCACCTTAAGGTGACTGATTAGCTTTTCTAATTGTTTCTTTTCCCCCTCAGCAACAACCTCAACTGCTTCCCCGCCGGGCAGGTTCCTTACGTAGCCGGCTAATCCCAGCTCTTCAGCCTGTCGGTAGACAAAGGTGCGGAAGAAGACACCCTGGACATAGCCGTATACCGTTGCCTGCACCGAAGCTAGATCGCTACTACCCATCGTATTATCCTGAGATGAACCTCAACGGGGACTTCTCTGTGTCCAGCCTGTATAGACCTTGCTGTTGAGCCAGCTCGATGGCCTCGGAGAACTCCTGCCCGAGCAGGGGACGTTCAATCTTGGGAATATCAAAGGCTTTATAGCAGGGGTGATACTGGGCCATAATATTCAGGTAGGTGTTGGTGGAGACCTCTCGGGCGAGGAATTTTACCACTCCCTCAGTCCCCGCCAGTCCGTTGGGTAGTACCAGGTGTCGCACCAGGAGGCCGCGCCGGGCCACACCCTGCTCATCCAGCTGAAGGTCGCCCACTTGCCGGTGCATCTCCTTTACCGCCGCTCTGTTTATTTCGGGGTAGTCTTTTATCCCCGATAGCTCCTCAGCGATTTTTTTGTCGGAGTACTTCATATCGGGCATGTAGATGTTAACCACACCGTCTAACAGTTTTAGCGTTTCTACAGAGTCATAACCGCCGGTGTTATAGACCAGGGGTAGATGGAGGCCTTTAGCCGCTGCCAGCTCTAGAGCTTCCAGGATGTAAGGCACAACGTGGGTGGGGCTGACCAGATTTATATTGTGGCAGCCTTTGTCCTGAAGCGAGAGCATCATCCCCGCCAGCGTCTCTTTAGCTACCGGGTTCCCCTCTCCGAGCTGGCTTATGGTGTAGTTCTGGCAGAAGGTGCAGTGGAGATTGCAGTAGGTGAAGAAGATAGTTCCTGAGCCCTGCCTGCCCACCAGAGGGGCTTCCTCTTCGAAGTGGGGGCCGTAGCTTGAGACCACGACCTGAGTGGCAACCTGACACTCGCCGCTTTCACCAGCCAGGCGGTTGGCCAGGCAGCGGCGGGGACATATCTGGCAAGCTTCCAATATGGCTCTGGCTTTTTTCGCCCGAGCCGCCAGCTCCCCGCTATCATGGAGCTGCTGGTAGGCCGCTATCTTTCCTCCTCCTCTTCCTCTTTCCGCTTTTTTCCCTTTTTAACCACTTCTACTGTTACTGGAGGTGGCAAGATAGTAGTAGTGACGATTTTTTTGGTATCCTTTTTGGGTTTCTTCGTTTCTCTATGCCGGAAATCTCGCTTTCCCATAGTAACACCTCTATTTGAGTATGATAACCGGTGGCACGGCTAATTAAAGTTTAGCAAAGAGGAGTTATGGTGTAAAGTCGGTGGGAAGCTGGTCTAAAGCGGAGCGGGCAGCTTCAGCCTCGGCTAATTTTTTGCTTTTGCCTGACCCCCTGCCCAGAATGGCATCGCCCACCCTTACTTCGACGGTGAACCTTCGGTCGTGGTCTGGCCCCATTTCTTCTATAACCTGGTAGGTCGGCGTTTGCTGGTGTCTGGCCTGGATAAGCTCCTGCAGTTGTGATTTATAATCGGGCTCTATCCCCTGGCTCAGTGCTTTTTTAAGCTCTTTATCCATCAGACGGAGGATAAAAGCCCTGGCCCCGCTAGAGCCCTGGTCGAGGAAAATAGCGGCTATTACTGATTCCAGAGCTCCGGCCAGGTTAGCCGGCTTACGCCGCCCCCCGCTAACTTCCTCCCCCTTGCCCAGGTAGAGGTAATTGCCCAGGCTGATAGCCTTGGCCATGCGGGACAGGGCATCCCCGCGCACCAGCGAGGAGCGGAGTTCGGTCATCTCCCCTTCACTGGACTGGGGAAGGCGTTGATACAGCTCTTCGGCAATGATAAAGCCCAGGACGGCATCGCCCAGGAACTCGAGCCTTTCATTGGAGGTGGTAGTGCCCGGGTTCTCATTGACGTAGGAGGTATGAACCAGGGCTTGTTCCAGAAGGGAGGGGTCTTTAAACGAGATGCCCAGAGTCTTTTGTAGTGCGGCTAAATCAGCCATAGCTCGTTCCTTCTAGTAGTCAGCATAAAGGGTCAGGTGTGCGGTGTCAAATAGCCTTGTATTGCCCTGAGCCTAACCCCATGTTATAATTCCCTATGTGCTGGGGAATCGTCTAGTGGTAGGACAGCGGACTCTG
>JAUWGI010000001.1 GCA_030606505.1 Deltaproteobacteria bacterium | reverse complement strand
GCTTCTAAGCCAACCTCCTGGCTGTCTGGGCAATCCTACTTCCTTTACCACTTAGCTCGCTCTTAGGGACCTTAGCTGATGGTCTGGGCTGTTTCCCTCTCGACTACGGAGCTTATCCCCCGCAGTCTCACTCCCAGGCTTTAGGTTAATGGCATTCGTGGTTTGGTTGGAGTTGGTAAGATACTATCCCCCTAGTCCATCCAGAGCCCTACCTCCATTAACTAAACCTGAGGCTGCACCTCAATGCATTTCGGGGAGAACCAGCTATCACCGAGTTCGATTGGCATTTCACCTCTACCCACAGCTCATCTGACAGTTTTGCATCACTGACCAGTTCGGGCCTCCACTCCGATTTTATCGAAGCTTCACCCTGGCCATGGGTAGCTCACCCGGCTTCGGGTCTAATCCATGCGACTTTAAACGCCCTATTAAGACTCGCTTTCGCTACGGCTACATAACGTAAGTTACTTAACCTGCCACACAGATTAACTCACCGGCTCATTCTTCAATAGGCACGCCATCAGGGGAACTAGCCCCCCTCTGACTGCTTGTTGGCACACGGTTTCAGATTCTATTTCACTCCCCTCTCGGGGTTCTTTTCACCTTTCCCTCACGGTACTTGTTCACTATCGGTCATCAAGGGTATTTAGCCTTGCCCTGTGGTCAGGGCAGATTCCCACAAGATTCCTCGTGTCCCGTGGTACTCAAGAACAGACAAGGAGCCTCCCCCTTTCGCTTACAGGACTATCACCCTCTATGGTAGCTCTTTCCAGAGACCTTCAACTAGGGTTCGGTTTGTAACTCCTTGACCTATGTCAGGTTCGGTCATGTCTGCCTTACAACCCCCGGTAAACACAGGCCCTAACGCCGTTAGGTTTACCGGGTTTAGGCTCTTCCCCTTTCGTTCGCCACTACTCAGGGAATAAATATCCTTTCCTCGGGGTACTGAGATGTTTCACTTCCCCCGCTTACCTCCACCCAGCCTATGTGTTCAGCTGGGGGTGCTCAGGTTTTACCTGAGCGGGTTGCCCCATTCGGGAATCCCCGGCTATGCTTGCTCGACAGCTCACCGGGGCTTTTCGCAGCCTTGCCACGCCCTTCATCGGCCCTTGATGCCAAGGCATCCACCATGTGCCTCTTCCCGCTTGACCCGCTTCAGATTTGATATTAGTCCACGGATATTCAATTGTTAATGTGCTGGACATAATAAGGCGGCTTGGTGATTTCCCACCAAGCCGCGCTTGGCTTTAGTCACCAATCGTTCTAATTATGTCTCCACTATCTCCATAGGTAGTAAGATATTATCACACCGTTTTCACTTTGTCAAGCGTACTTTATCCCTATTTTATCAATCGTTGACACACTTGTTGACAGCCGCCAAGAGCTGTGGTAATATTACACATTGTCGCTAGGTAATCCGGCTTACAGCCGCTAGATTGGGCTTTAGTTTCAATCTTCGGCTTCAATGGATGAGTTACGGCTCATCCATTATAATTGTGTGGCAAGGAGGAAGAGAGTGCCAACAGTAAATCAGCTGGTCCGCAAAGGACGCAAACATCTGGTCAAAAAGACCAAAGCGCCGGCTTTGCGCCTCAGCTACAATGCACTCAAAAACAGGATGGTGCAGGGGAAAGGCTCCCCGCAAAAGAGAGGGGTCTGCGTTCAGGTAAAGACTACCACCCCCAAAAAGCCCAACTCAGCACTGCGCAAAATAGCCAGGGTGCGGCTGACCAATGGAATAGAGGTAACCGCTTACATCCCCGGTGAGGGGCATGAGCTTCAGGAGCACTCAGTGGTTTTAATTAGAGGCGGGCGGGTCAAAGACCTGCCCGGCGTTCGTTATCACATCATCCGCGGTGCCCTAGATGCCAGCGGCGTAGCCAACCGGCGTCAGAGTCGCAGCAAATATGGAAGCAAAAAGGTAGCCCAGGCAGCGGCTGAAGCTGCCGAAGTATAGGAGATATAGATGCCAAGGCGGGCTCGAGCCACCAAAAGAGAGATTTCCCCTGACGCCAAATACAGCAATGAAACCGTAGCCCGGTTAATCAACAAGGTGATGATGCAGGGTAAGAAGAGCACGGCGGAGAGGATAGTCTACGGTGCCATAGATCTTATGGGGCAGGGGAGAGCCAAAGAGCCGGTCAACCTTTTAGAGCAAGCGGTAAAGAACGCCACTCCCCAGCTTGAGGTCAAGCCGCGGCGGGTGGGAGGCGCCACCTACCAAGTACCGATAGAGGTTCGCCCCGACCGCGGGCTATCTCTGGCCCTACGCTGGCTGGTAGCCGCCGCCCGAGCCAGAGCCGGCAAGTCCATGGCGGAGAAGCTGGCTGCCGAGCTCAGCGATGCCGCCCAGGGGCAAGGAGTAACCATAAAGAAGCGTGAGGACACCCACAAGATGGCCGAGGCTAACCGAGCCTTCGCCCACTACCGATGGTGAGGAGAGGACTGTGCCCAGGAATTTCCCTTTAGAACGAATACGTAATATTGCCATTATCGCCCATATCGATGCCGGCAAGACCACCGTCACCGAAAGGATACTCTATCATACCGGCCGCACCTACAAGATTGGCGAGGTAGACGAAGGCACGACCGTGATGGACTGGATGGAAGAAGAGCGGCGGCGGGGCATTACCATCACCGCGGCGGCTACCACCTGTTACTGGCAGGAACACCGCATCAATATTATTGATACGCCGGGGCACGTGGACTTTACCGCCGAGGTAGAGCGGAGCCTCAGAGTGCTCGACGGCGGAGTGGTCGTTTTCGATGCCGTAGCCGGGGTTGAAGCCCAGTCAGAGACGGTCTGGCGGCAGGCAGACCGGTACGGCGTACCCCGAATCTGCTTCATTAACAAGATGGACCGGGTGGGCGCCAACTTCAACCGCACCATATCCATGATTGAAGAGCGCCTCCACGCCAAGCCCCTAACCATACAACTCCCCCTCGGCAGTGAAAGCAACTATATTGGCGTTATTGACCTGGTAGAAAACAAGGCCTGGAGCTTTGAGGGTGACCCCACCACGCCACCGATAGAGATAGCCATACCCGAATCGGAACAGGCAAAATGCGCTCAAGCTCACCAGGCGCTGATTGAGAAACTGGCCGAAAGCGATGACCAGATTTTAGCGGCTTATCTTGAGGGCGCCAGTATCAGCCCGGCAGATTTAAGGCAAGCCTTGAGGAAGGTAACGCTGGCGGCCAAGGGGGTGCCCATCCTCTGCGGCAGTGCTCAAAAGAACAAAGCCGTTCGCCCCCTGCTTGATGCCATTATAAATTATCTTCCCTCGCCGGCGGATATGCCGCCGGTAAGGGCCACTGATATCAGGGTCGGCGGCGAGGTTGTTCGCCCTGCCCGCGACGATGCCCCCTTCTCGGCACTGGCTTTCAAGGTAGTCTCCGACCCCTTCGTCGGCCGGCTAGTTTATTTCAGAGTCTATTCCGGCACGGTAAAAGTAGGGGCACAGGTATTCAATTCCACCCGGGGCAAGAGGGAGCGCATTGGGCGACTCCTGCTAATGCACGCCAACCGCCGGGAGGAAGTAGACGAGGTCGGCGCCGGTGCCATCGTGGCCACCCTCGGCCTCAAAAACACCTTCACCGGCGATACCCTCTGCCACTACTCCCAGCCGGTGCTACTGGAAGCCATCCGCTTCCCCGAGCCGGTGCTCTCGGTAGCTATTGAGCCCAGAACCAGGGCTGACCAGGACAAACTGGGCGGAACCCTGACCAAGCTAACCGAGGAGGACCCCACCTTCAAGGTAAACTACGACCAGGAGTCGGGGCAGACGGTTATTTCGGGCATGGGCGAGCTTCACCTGGACTACCTGGTGGGCAGACTGCTCAGCGAGTTTGGCGTCAAGGCCCAGGTAGGCAAGCCCAAGGTCGCCTACAAAGAGACCATTACCCTGCCCGTTGAGGCGGAAGGTAAATTTATCCGCCAGAGTGGCGGGCGGGGGCAGTACGGCCACATCGCCATACGGCTGGAGCCGATGGAGCGCGGCGGTGGCTTTCAATTTGTTGACCAAGTCAAAGGCGGGGCTCTTCCCAAGCAGTATATTCTGGCGGCGGAGAAGGGCATTAAAGAAGCCATGGAAACCGGGGTGGTCAGCGGCTATCCCGTAGTTGATATCAAAGCCACCATCTATGACGGCAGCTACCACGAGGTTGACTCTTCAGACATCGCCTTCAAGATGGCCGGCTCGATAGCGCTGCGTGACGGTGTCACCCGGGCCAAGCCCGCCCTTCTGGAGCCGGTTATGAAAATAGAGGTAGTTGCACCCGATGAGTTTCTTGGTGATATAATTGGTGACCTCAATTCCCGGCGGGGAAATATTGAGTCTATCGAGACGCGCGAAGGGATGGCGGTTATTCACGCCCTGACCCCCCTATCCGAGACCTTCGGCTACGCCACCAGTCTCAGGTCATTGACCCAGGGCAGGGCCGCCCATTCCCTGGAGTTCTGTCAATATGAGGAGCTGCCGGCGGAACTGGCCGACCAGATAACCGGTAAAGCCGCCGTCGGATAGAAGAGGATAATATATGCCTAAACAGAAGATAAGAATTAAGCTAAAGGGCTACGACCACAAGTTGCTCGACCTGTCGGCGGAGCAGATTGTGGCCGCCGTGGAGCGGACCGGTGCCGTGGTGGTGGGGCCGGTACCACTACCCACCCACATCAAGCGGTTCAGTGTTATCCGCTCCCCCTTTATTGATAAGGACTCGCAGGAACAATTTGAGATTCGAACCCACAAGCGCCTGATTGATATCGTCGAGATGACATCCAAAACCATAGACGCTTTGAGCAGCCTGAATCTACCGGCTGGGGTGGAGATAAATATCAAGCTATAAGTATAATAGGTATAAACTGATGGTGCAAGGTATTATTGGCAAAAAAATAGGCATGGGACAGATATTCGGCGACGACGGCAAGGCCGAGGCGGTTACCGCCATCGAGGCTGGCCCCTGCGTGGTCACACAGGTTAAGACCGCAGACAAGGAAGGCTACAATGCTGCCCAGCTCGGCTTTGAAGAAAGCAAACGGCTCAACTCCCCCCAGAAGGGGCATCTCAAAAAGCTGGGGCAGTTCAAGCATCTCCAGGAATTCAGGTTAGCCGATACCAAGGGTGTTAAAGTAGGCGACAAGATTGATGTCAGCCTGTTTAAAGAAGGTGACCTAGTTAATATTACCGGCGTTTCCAAGGGAAAGGGCTTTGCCGGGGTAGTAAAACGCCACCACTTTGCCGGCGGCCCCAAGACCCACGGGCAATCCGACCGCCACCGCGCCCCTGGCTCTATCGGGGCGACCACCTCCCCGGGCCGGGTGCTAAAAGGGATGCGCATGGCCGGTCACATGGGCAATAGCCGGGTGACGGTGCGCCACCTGCAGGTATACAAAGCCGACCCGGAGCGCAATCTGTTAATGGTCAGGGGAGCCGTTCCCGGGGCTAAGAACGGGCTATTACTAATTAAGAAGGCGGGAGGGGAATAGCAGTGGAGGTTCCGGTTTATAGCCCCAGCGGCGAGGTAATAAAACACATTGAGATAAGCGACGGCGTTTTTGCCGTGCCCTTTAACGAGGCAGTGGTGCACCAGGCAGTGGTCAGACAGCAGGCCAATGCCCGCCAGGGCACCGCCAGCACCAAGACCCGCAGCGAGGTTGCCGGCAGCAGTCGCAAGCTGTTTCGGCAGAAGCACACCGGCATGGCGCGGGCGGGCAACAAGAAGTCATCACTGCGCCGGGGAGGCGGCGTTACTTTTGGCCCCAAGCCCCGGAGCTACCAGCAGGACATGCCCAAAAAGATGAGGCAGCTGGCGCTAAGGTGCGCCCTGTCGGCCAAGACCAGGGACGAAGAGCTCAAGGTCCTGGAAGAATTAAAGCTCGACCAGCCCAAGACCAAACAGATGGCCGGGATTTTGGCGGCGCTGGGGATAGACTCCACCACCCTTATCGTGACCGATGCGCCGGAGGAAAATATAATCAAGTCAGCCCACAACCTGGCCGGGATTAAGACCCTGCCGGCCAATATACTAAATGTGGTTGACATACTGTCATATAAGATGTTATTGATGACGGAGTCGGCGGTGCGCAAGGCAGAGCAACTGTGGGGCCCCCAGAAATCGGAGATTTCTGGGGTAAAGCTGGGGGGAGGCGGCAATGCATCTGTATAGGGTATTACGCCGCCCGTTAATAACCGAAAAGAACTCGGCCCTTCAGGCCCAGGGCAAATACGCCTTTAAGGTAGCCACAGAGGCCAATAAGGAACAGATTAAACAGGCGGTAGAGAAAGCGTTTAAAGTCACCGTCACCGGGGTCAACGTGATGACGGTGCCCGGCAAGAGGCGCCGGATGCGGGGCCGAGAGGTAATGAGCCCGTCATGGAAAAAGGCACTGGTCACTTTGAAGCCCGGCGACAAGATAGAACTATTCGAGGGGGTATAGGTGCCACTAAAGCAATATCGTCCAACTTCACCCGGTCGGCGGAGCATGACCGGCTCTAGCTTTGAGGAAATAACCAAAAGCAAGCCGGAGAAATCGCTACTCCTGCCCCTCAAGAAGAAGGGCGGGCGCAGCAATCAGGGCAAAATCACCGTCCGCCATCGCGGTGGCGGCGCCAAGCGCCGGCTGCGCATTATTGACTTCAAGCGCAATAAACTCGGCATACCGGGCAGGGTAGCCGCTATTGAATACGACCCCAACCGCTCCGCCCGTATCGCCCTTATTTTCTACGCCGATGGGGAGAAGAGATATATCCTGGCCCCCAACGACCTAAATGTTGATGATGTCATAAAATCAGGCGAGGGCGCCGAGCTAAAACCGGGCAACGCCCTGCCCTTAAAGCTAATCCCCACCGGGACGATGATACACAATATTGAGATGCAGCCGGGTAAAGGGGGGCAACTGGTACGCAGTGCCGGCGCCGCCGCCCAGCTAATGGCTAAAGAAGGCGAATACGCCCTAATCAGAATGCCCTCCAGCGAGGTGCGGCGTATCCGCAGCAACTGTCTGGCCACAATCGGGCAGGTGGGCAATCTTGACCACCGCAGTATCAGCCTGGGCAAAGCCGGGCGCAAACGGTGGATGGGCTGGAGACCCACGGTGAGGGGCTCGGCGATGAACCCTCGCGACCACCCCCACGGTGGGGGTGAAGGCAGATCCCCGATAGGAATGCCCGGCCCCAAGACACCCTGGGGTAAACCGGCTTTAGGCTACCGGACACGCAAGCCCAAGCCTGCAGATAAGATGATAGTCAGACGCAGGGGGAAGTGACTTAAATGTCAAGATCAACTAAAAAAGGCCCGGCCGTTGATGCCAAACTAATGAAAAAGGTCGAGGCACTTAGCCGCGCTGAGGAGAAAACGGTGATAAAGACCTGGGCTCGCTGGTCTACCATCACGCCCAAGATGGTGGGTTTTACCATCGGCGTCCATGACGGGCGCAGGCATGTGCCCATTTATATCACGGAAAACATGGTGGGGCACAAACTGGGCGAGTTCGCTTCGACCCGAACCTTCAGGGGACATACGGGCAGGGGAGAAAAATCTGTCCCCAGAGGAAAAAGTAGGCCGTAAATGGAAGTAAAGGCAATAGCAAAAGATACCGGTATCTCGCCACGCAAGGTGCGCCCGCTGGTAGATATGGTGCGGGGCAAGAGGGTGGAGGAGGCGCTATCCCTGCTCAAATTTACCCCCACCCCCACCGCCAGGGTGGTGGCCAAGGTGGTGAAATCGGCGGCGGCCAATGCCGAGAACAACTTCCAGATGGACCCCGCCGATTTAAAGATTGTCGGCATCTTTGCCGATGAGGCTAGAACCATGAAAAGGTTCCGCCCCCGGGCCCGGGGACGGGCCGCCCCTATTCTCAAGCGTTCCAGCCACATAACGGTTATCGTTGCCGAGGAGGAGAGCATTGGGACATAAGGTACACCCTTTAGGCTTTAGAATCGGCGTCATACGCGACTGGCAGGCCAAGTGGTATGCCGAAAAGGACTATGTCGAATTCTTGCAGGAAGATATGAAGCTCCGCCGGGCCATCCAGTCCCAATATAACGATGCCGGTATCTCCCTGGTGGAGATTGAACGCCAATCGAACAAGGTATCGGTAACCATCCATACCGCCCGCCCCGGTGTGGTCATCGGGCGGGGCGGACAAAGGGTTGATGAGATGAGGCTCCAGCTGGAGAACCTCATCGGCAAGAGGATTCAACTCAACGTCCTGGAGGTGCAACAGGCGGAACTCGATGCCTACCTGGTAGGCAGGGCCATAGCGGAACAGATTGAACACCGTGTTGCCTTCCGCCGGGCCATGAAGCAGGCTTTATTCCGCACCATGCAGGCGGGAGCCAAAGGCATAAGAATCAGCTGTGCCGGCAGACTGGGCGGCGTCGAGATAGCTCGCCGTGAGGTTACCCACCAGGGGCAGGTGCCCCTGCACACCCTGCGGGCTGATATCGACTACGGCTTCACCGAGGCGCATACCACCCTGGGCCGGATTGGCATCAAGGTCTGGATTTATCGGGGTGATATTCTCCCCGAACCCAGCCTGCTGGGGGCTAAGGAAGCCCCGGCCGAACCGGCAGAAGCCGAGCCGGTAGAAGCTGGCAAGGCGGAGACCAAGCCCCCCACCCCTCCAGAAAAGGAAGAAAAACCAACAGCCGAAAAAGCGGCTAAAGCCGTAGCCCCACCAGCCAAGGCCAAAGCCAAGGAAAAACCCAAGGAGAAGAAAGAGGTGGCCAAGGCCAAAGCCAAGGAAAAACCCGAAGAGAAAAAAGGGGTTACCAGGGCCAAGGCCGAGAAAAAAACTAAGGTAAAGGCAGAGGAAGAGGCAACTGAGGCCAAACCTGAGGCAAAAACTGCCAAGCCGAAGACAAAGAAAACCACCGCCAAGGCAAAACCGGCGGTAACCGAGGATAAAGAGGAGACAGATGCTACAGCCCAAGCGGGTTAAGTACCGCAAGAGCCATAAGGGGCATCGCCGGGGCAAAGCCCAGGCGGGCAACAGCATTGAATTCGGCGACTACGGTTTGCAGGCGCTGGAATCGGCCTGGCTTACCAGTCGGCAGATTGAAGCGGCACGGCGTGCTATCACCCATCACATCCGCCGCGGCGGCAACGTCTGGATTCGCATCTTCCCCGATAAACCGGTGACCAAGAAGGCAGCGGAAACCCGCCAGGGCGGGGGTAAGGGTGCCCCCGACCACTGGGTGGCAGTGGTTAAACCGGGCAGAATTTTATTCGAGATGGGAGGAGTCAGTGAGGCAGTAGCCAAAGGGGCGATGCGCTTAGCCTCACACAAACTCCCCATAAACAGCCGATTTGTGGTCAGAGAAACGGGCGCAACCGTGGCCAGCGATGCCAGGGAGGCAGCTTAGGGTGAAGATTGAAGAGGTTAGAGCTTTAAGCGATAAAGAGCTGGACAAGCAGCTGGAGGAAGCTCACCAGGAGCTGTTTAACCTTCGCTTCCGCCTGGCGACCAAGCAGCTGGTCAACCATCGCGAGCTGCCGCGGGTGAAAAAGAGGATTGCCCAGTTCAAGACGATAATAAGAGAAAGAGAGCTAATTAAAGGGTAACGGTATATGGAAAGCAAGCGTAAATTCAGGCTTGGCCAGGTAGTCAGTGACAAGATGGACAAGACAGTGGTGGTGGCGGTAGAAACGCCCAAGCGCCACCCGTTATATAAGAAGACCATGAAGAGAGTGGTCAAATATAAAGCTCACGACGAAAAAAACAAGTGCCGGGTCGGAGACAAAGTGATAATCATGGAAACTCGCCCCCTTTCCCGGGAGAAGCGGTGGCGAGTGGCCGAGATAGTAGCCAAAGCGGAGGTGGTGGAGATTTCGCCTGAGGAAATAGCCCGGGAAGACCTAGCCAAGGTTATGCCGGAGAAAAAGCCCAAGGAAAAGGAAGCGCCTGAGGTCAAAGCCGAGCAAGAAACTAAGGAAGAGGCAGCTGAGGCCAAAGCTGAGAAGAAAGCTAAAGCAACAGAAAAGGTAACCGAGGCCAAGGCTGAGGAAAAGACGGCCAAACCCGAAGAAAAAGCCAAGGAAGAGGAAAAAGCAGCCAAAGCGAAGGCCGAAGAAAAAAGCCGGGAAGAGGCAGAGGATCAGACAACATGATTCAATCCTATACCAGGCTCAAGGCCGCCGATAATACCGGCGCCAGGGAAATTATGTGCATCACCGTTTTAGGCGGCACCAGGAAGAAATACGCCCGCGTCGGTGATGTTATCGTGGCTTCGGTAAAAAAGGCCATTCCCCGGGGGGCGGTCAAGGAGGGAGACGTGGTCAGGGCGGTTGTTATTCGCTGTGCCCAAACCTGCCGGCGCCCCGACGGCTCCTATATCAGGTTTGACGAGAATGCGGCGGTGATTCTCACCGATAAGAACAACCCCAAGGGAACCAGAATATTCGGACCGGTAGCCAGGGAGCTGAGGGATAAGAATTTCGCCAAGATTATCTCGCTGGCACCCGAGGTGGTGTGAGACAGGATGAATATTAGGAAGGACGATACGGTGCTAGTCATTGCCGGCAAGGATAAGGGCAAGAAGGGTAAGGTGCGCTTTGCCTACCCCGATAAGAAACGGATAATGGTGGAAGGCGTCAATTTCATCAAGAAGCACAGCAAAGCCAGAGGAGCAGCCCGGCAGGCGGGCATAATTGAGCGGGAGGCGGCAATCCAGGTGTCCAATGTCATGCTGCTCTGCAGCAAGTGCAACCACCCGGCCCGGGTCGGCTTCCGCTTTCTGACTGACGGCAGAAAGGTGCGGTTCTGCCGCGCCTGCGGTGAGGTAATCGACTAAATGTCAGAACTCAAAGAAAAATATAGAAAAGAGGTCGTTCCCCGGCTCATGGAGCTAGGCGGGTATAAAAATATAATGCAGGTGCCGCGCCTGGAAAAGGTAGCCCTCAACATCGGTCTGGGCGAGGCGAATCAGGATGCCAAGGCTCTGGAGTCAGCCGAAAAGGATTTAGCGGCTATTTCGGGGCAGCACCCGGTTATCACCCGGGCCAAGAAATCCATTGCCGCCTTCAAGTTAAGGGAAGGGATGACCGTCGGATTAAGGGTGACCTTACGGGGGGAGCGCATGTATCAATTTCTGGAAAAGCTGGTCAATGCCACCCTGCCCCGGATGCGCGAATTTCGCGGGGTTTCGCCCAGCTCCTTTGACGGCCGGGGCAATTACACTCTGGGCTTCAAGGAGCAGACCCTCTTCCCCGAGATAGACTATGATAAGATAGACAAAGCTCGGGGACTTGAGATATCGATTATTACTACGGCTAAAACCGACGAAGAAGGCAAGCACCTGCTGGAATTACTGGGCATGCCTTTTGCCCGAGATTGAGGTGGAATGGCTAAGAAATCAAAGCTAGAAAAATGGAAGCGACCGCCCAAATACAAGGTGCAGCAGCATAACCGCTGCTTCCTATGCGGCCGGCCCCGGGGTTACATTCGCCATTTCGGCCTGTGCCGGATTTGTTTTCGCAAGTTAGCCCTGGCGGGACAGGTTCCCGGGGTAAGAAAGGCAAGCTGGTGAGGTAGATATGGCTGTAACTGACCCAATAGCCGATATGTTAACCAGAATACGCAATGCCATCATGGCCAGGCATGATTTTGTCCTGGTGCCATCCTCAAGGACCAAGATGGCCATTGCCCGCATCCTCAAAGAGGAAGGCTTCATCGGTGACTATGAGGTGCTCAAGAGCAAGTCGCACCGGTCAATCAAGATCTACCTCAAATATGACGATAAAAGTAAGTCCATCATTTCCGGGTTGGAGCGGGTGAGCACGCCCGGGCTGAGGGTATATGTGGGACAGAAGGAGATTCCCCGCGTCTATGGAGGCTTAGGCGTGGCTATCATTTCCACCCCCAAAGGGGTAATAACCGGCAAGCAGGCCTGGCGCCAGGGAATCGGCGGTGAAATACTATGCTACGTATGGTAAATAAATCGCAGGGTGATAGCCATGTCTAGGGTAGGTCGGATGCCAATACCGGTGCCCGAGGGAGTAACGGTAAGCATTAAGCAGGACAAGGTCACGGTAACCGGTCCCAAAGGGGAACTCGAGCGCCGCTTCAACCCGGATATGAATATTGTCCTCAAAGATAATACCCTTACGGTGTCCCGCCCCGACGACAGCAAGGAGCACCGCTCCCTGCACGGGCTTACCCGCAGTCTGCTGGCCAACATGGTGCAGGGGGTAAGTGACGGCTTTGAGAAGACCCTGGAGATAGTCGGAGTGGGCTACCGGGCGGAAAAGGCCGAGGATAAGCTGGTACTTCGCGTCGGCTTTTCCCACCAGGTGGAGGTAACCCCCCTGCCCGGCGTCTCCCTGGATATAGAAGGAGCAAACCGCATCAAGGTCAGCGGGATTAACAAAGAGGTAGTCGGCGAGATGGCAGCTGAAATCAGAGCCATCCGTCCCCCCGATGCCTATAAGGGCAAAGGCATCAGATATGCTGGCGAGGTAGTCCGCCTTAAAGCCGGCAAGGCCGGCAAGGCTATAGGCCAGAGGGCATAATGGGCAAAAGCGAAGTTAGAATAGCGCGTCAAAGAAGACACCACCGGGTCAGAGCCAAGGTGGAGGGCACTGCCTCCCGGCCGCGGCTCTGTGTCTTTCGCAGTCTTAACCATATCTACGCCCAGGTCATCAATGATGAGCAGGGGCACACGCTGGTCACAGCTTCAACCCTGGACCCCGATATAAAAAGCGGGGCAGACAGCCAGGCCAAGTCGGCTCAAGCCGGGCTGGTCGGTTCCCTAGTAGCTAAACGTGCTCTAGATAATGGGATAAAAGGAGTCGTCTTCGACCGTGGCGGCTACAAATATCACGGCCGGGTAAAAGCCCTGGCCGAGGCGGCCCGGCAGGCGGGATTGAAATTTTAGGGAGAATCTTAAAGTTAAGTGAAACAACCCATAAGCAGAATAGACCCATCCGAACTGGCCCTGAATGACAAGCTGGTGTATATCAACCGGGTGAGCAAGGTGGTGAGGGGAGGCAAACGCCTCCGGTTCAGCGCCCTGTCGGTAACCGGCGATGGCAACGGGCATGTCGGCATTGGTGTTGGTAAAGCCAACAGCGTACCCGAGGCAATCAACAAGTCGGGCGCCATCGCCAGAAAGAACCTGATTAAGGTTCCCTTAGCCGGGACGACCATCCCGCAGGAAGCCACGGTTAAATTCGGGGCCGCCCAGGTGATGCTGAGACCAGCCTCACCGGGTACCGGTATTATTGCCGGTGGCAGTATCCGGGCGGTGGTGGAGGCCGCCGGAATCAAGGACATTCTGACCAAGTCGCTAGGCAGTGCCAACCGGATTAATACGGCCAAGGCGACCATACTGGCCCTCAGCCAGCTTAAAGAGCCTGAAGCAGAGCTTGCCCGGCGCCAGGTAACCGCCGAGGTTAAGGAGGTAAGCGGTGGCTAAGCTGCGTGTCACCTGGATTAAAAGCGGCATCGGCTACACCCAGGACCAGAAGCGGACGCTGAAGGCGCTGGGGTTCCACCGCCTCAACCAGAGTGTTACCCAAGACGACCGCCCCTCGGTGCGCGGTATGATTAACAAGGTCAAACACCTTATCAGGGTGGAGGAGATAAGCTGATGCTACAGGAAAAACTCTCCCCACCCCCCGGCGCCAAACGGGCCAGGAAACGAGTGGGGCGGGGCGATGGCAGCGGGCATGGTACCTATTCCGGGCGCGGTTGCAAGGGGCAGAAGTCCCGCGCTGGCTACAAGATGCGCCCCGGCTTCGAAGGCGGCCAGCTGCCCTTAATCAAGCGCCTGCCGGAAAAGCGCGGCTTTCACAATCCCTTCCGGACGGAGTACAACACGGTCAAAGTTGGTGACCTCAGTATCTTCGAGCCGGAAAGCGAGGTGACACCGGAGAAACTGGTCGCCGCCGGGATAGTAAAATCGCTGCGCCAGCCAATCAAGATTCTGGCCGGGGGTGAAATCAGCCAGCCTCTGGTGGTAAAAGCAAACAAGTTCTCCGCCGCGGCTAAAGCCAAGATAGAAACCGCCGGCGGCAAAACAGAGGAGATAGGGAATGCGGCCCAGACCGACTAGACCACGACTATTGCAGGCCATGATCGATGCCTTCAGCCTGCCCGATTTAAGGCGGCGTATTCTCATCACGCTGGGCATCCTGGTTATCTTCCGCTTCGTGGCTCACGTGCCTCTTCCCGGCGTCGACCTTGGGGCACTACAGGAGCTGTTCGAGAGTAACGCCCTGCTGGGCATGCTCGACATGTTCAGCGGCGGTGCCATGAGGCGTCTCAGTGTGGCGGCGATGGGGGTTTACCCCTACATCACGGCGTCAATTGTCATGACGCTGCTGGTACCGGTCATCCCCAAACTGCAAGCCCTCTCCCGGGAAGGGGAATCCGGGAGAGACAAGATTAATCGTATCACCCACTGGCTGACCGTCCCCATGGCCGCTATGCAGGGTTACGGGCAGCTGATCTACCTCCAGAGTCAGGGTGTTCTCGGCAGTGCCGCAGCGCTACCCATGGCCACCATGGTAATATCCATGATAGCCGGCACCATGTTCTGTGTTTGGCTGGGAGAGCGTATTACCGAATTCGGTATCGGCAACGGCATATCTATAATAATCTTTGGCGGTATTGTCGCCGGCTACTGGGAAACGTCGGGTCAGGTTTTCATCGCTGCCGGACAGGGGCAGTGGCTTGGGGCCGTGGTTTACGTTGGTATCGGCCTGCTCACCACTGTTCTCATCGTCGTTTTCACCGAAGCCCACCGCCGCATTCCCGTCCAGTACTCTCGCAGCGTGTTTCGTGGCGGGCGAATGTACCGGCAGTCAGGCTCAACCCACATCCCGCTGCGGGTAAACACCGCCGGCATGATACCCCTCATCTTCGCCATGTCGCTGGTCATTTTCCCCGGCACGGTCGCCAGCTACTTTGCCGCCCCGCCTGGGGCTGACCCCAATTTAGCCAATCAGATTATGAACTGGTTTAACCCTAGTGCCGCACTGCCCATGGGCTTATTCTACTGGGGGCTCAATTTCCTGCTGGTAGTTGGCTTTGCCTTCTTCTATACTCTGATTATTTTCGAGCAGCAGGACCTGCCCGGCACCCTGCAGCGGCAGGGGGGCTTTGTCCCCGGAATCCGCCCCGGCCCCCACACCAAGGAATACCTGGACGGGGTGATAAAGCACATTACCTGGGCGGGAGCCCTCTTCCTGGCAGTAGTGGCCATAATGCCCTTCTTCGCCAGGGAGATAAGCAACGTTCAGGTAATACAGCTATCCAGCATGGGCTTGCTCATTGTGGTCGGCGTGGTGCTGGATACCATGAAGCAGATGGAAGCGCAGCTGGTAATGCGGCGCTATGAGGGTTTCATTAAATAGGGAAAAAGGTGTATATTATCTTTCTGGGCGCTCCCGGGGCGGGTAAAGGAACCCAGGCCGCTGAGCTAGCTCGGGAGCGGGAGTTGGTACATATCGCCACCGGCAACCTGTTTCGGCAGGCGCTGGAGCGGGGAACTGAGTTAGGCCTAAAGGCTAAATCTTATATGGAAAAGGGGGTGCTGGTCCCCAGCCAGATAACCATAAGCATGGTTCTGGAGCGCCTCTCAGAGTCGGACTGCGCCGGGGGGGCAATCCTAGACGGCTTCCCCCGCAATCTGGAGCAGGCGGAGGCGCTGGATAAAGCCTTGAGCCACCAGGGCAAGGCGATAGACAAGGTAGTATATATTAAGGTCGCCGAGGAGGAGTTATTAAAGAGATTAAGCGGACGCTGGATTTGCCGACAGTGCCAGGCGCCGTGCCACGCCACCGACTCTCCCCCCAGGGTCTGGGGGAAGTGCGATAAGTGCGGCGGCGAGCTCTACCAGCGCCCCGATGATAACGAGACCAGCGTCAAGAAGCGGCTGGAGGTCTACTTCGCCGAGACAGCGCCGCTGATTGACTATTACGCACAGGGGAGTAAACTATTAGAGATAAACGGCGAGGGAGGTGTGGCTGAGGTGGCCAAGAGAATAAAGGCTGCCCTTTAAGGTGGAAAGTTAAACCTAAATGGGTATAATTATCAAATCGGAACGAGAGATTGCTATTATGCGCCAGGCGGGCAGGATTGTGGCCACGGTGCTGGATATTTTGATGAAACAGGTGAAACCGGGAATGAAGACTAAGGAACTAGATGTTATCGCCGGCAGAGAGGTGGAAAGGCTGGGAGGAAAACCCTCGTTCAAGGGTTACCGGGGGTTTCCGGCCAATCTCTGCGTCTCGGTAAACGATGAGATAGTGCACGGCATTCCCGGGGGGCGGGTCTTGCGCCAGGGCGATATCGTATCCCTGGACATGGGAGCCACCTTTAAGGGCTTTCAGGGCGATGCCGCGGTGACGGTAGGTGTGGGGGAAATCAGCTCAGAGGCAAGAGAGTTGATGGCGACCACGGAAGGCGTGCTCAAAGCCGGTATTGCCGCCGCCCGCTCCGGAGCCAGATTGGGGGAAATCTCGGCTACCATACAGAACTATGCCGAATCCAGAGGCTATTCGGTGGTGCGTGAATATACCGGCCATGGTATCGGGCGGGAGCTGCACGAAGAGCCGCAGATACCTAACTTCGGGCAACCGGGAACGGGGCCGGTATTAAAAAAGGGGATGACCCTGGCCCTGGAGCCGATGGTCAACGCGGGTGACTGGCGCACCCGGGTCGGTAACGACCAGTGGACGGTGTTCACCGCCGACGGCAGCCTTTCCGCCCACTTCGAGCATACCATCGCCATTACTGACGGAGAACCGGAGATACTCACCAGCCGGGAAGGAGTTTATGCCTAAGAAGGAGGCTATTGAGGTCGAGGGCACGGTAGTCGAACCGTTACCCAACGCCATGTTCCGTGTCGAGCTGGCTGACGGGCATAAGGTGCTGGCTCATATTTCGGGTAAAATAAGATTACATTATATTAGAATCCTGCCCGGTGACCGGGTCCTGATAGAGCTTTCTCCCTACGACCTGAGCCGGGGAAGGATCACCTATCGGTTTAAGTAACGAGGTTTAGTGATGAAGGTAAAAGCTTCAGTTAAAGTCAGATGTGATAAATGCAAGGTGGTGAAACGTCGCGGGGTGGTCAGAATAATTTGCTCCAACCCGCGGCACAAGCAGCGGCAGGGATAGCCGCGCTTAAAGTGAGGAGGCTGTAGATGGCACGTATTGCCGGAGTGGATATACCGAAAAACAAGCAGGTCTGGATCTCGCTGCAGTATATCTATGGCATAGGAAATACCCTGAGCCGTAAGATTCTGGCCCAGGCCGAGGTCGACCCCGCTACCAGGGTAAGTGACCTGGCCGAAGACGAGGTCAACCGTCTGCGCGAGATTATAGACAAAGGGCATAATGTTGAGGGCGAACTGAGAAAAGAGACCGACCTCAACATCAAGCGCCTCATCGAGATTGGTAGCTATCGGGGCAGCCGGCATCGCCACGGTCTGCCGGTTCGGGGACAGCGTACCCGCACCAATGCCCGTGCCAAGCGCGGCACCCGCAAGACGGTAGCCGGTAGGGGCCAGCGGCGCGGCATGACCAAGAAGTAACCGGGGGTAGTTAAACGGAGGTAGAATGGCACAGAAAAAGCGGACTAAAACCAGAAGGCGGGAGCGGAAATCGATTCCGGTAGGCAAAGCCTACATCCAGTCCACCTTCAATAATATTATCGTGACCCTCACCGACCCACAGGGCAATGTCATTGCCTGGGGAAGCTCAGGCACCGCCGGGTTCAAGGGCTCACGCAAGGGCACGCCCTATGCGGCCCAGTTGGCCGCCCGCGATGCCGCCAGAAAAGCTATGGAGCACGGCCTGCGCCAGATAGAGGTCTTTGTCAAGGGACCGGGCAGCGGGCGTGAAGCGGCCATCCGTTCCCTCCAGGCTACCGGGCTGGCCATTACCAGCATCAGGGACGTGACGCCAATTCCCCATAATGGCTGCCGTCCGCGCAAGAGGAGGCGGGTGTAGAGTCATGGCAAGATACACAGCAGCCGTCTGCCGGTTATGCCGCCGTAGCGGCGATAAATTAATGCTTAAAGGAAGCCGGTGCTTCAGCCCCAAGTGCGCTATGGACCGGCGGCCAAAGCCGCCAGGGCAGCAGCCCATGCGGCGGCGGCGGCGGCTTTCCGACCGCGGCATACAGCTCAGGGAGAAGCAGAAAGCCCGCTACAGCTACGGCGTTCTGGAAAGACAGTTCCGCCGGTTCTTCGGTCAGGCCGAGAGGCAGGCCGGCATCACCGGGGAAAACCTGCTGGTACTGCTGGAGAGGCGGCTAGACAATGTCGTCTACCGTCTGGGCTTCGCCGACTCCCGCGCCCAGGCCCGCCAGCTGGTGATGCACGGGCACATTGTGCTCAACGGGCGCAAGACAGACATACCCTCGGCTCTGGTCAAGGAGGGCGATACTATAAACTGGAAAGAGAGCAGCACCAGGACCGAATATTACAAGCAACTGGTTCCCAGCATCGAGAGCAAGGTTATTCCCAGCTGGTTGAGCCTGGACATGGAGAAGCTAATCGGCCGGGTGGCGTCTCTGCCCACCCCCGATGAAATTGAGGCCAAAGTCGAATGGCAGAGCATAGTTGAATACTACTCGCGATAGATCAAGGAGGCAGCATTTTGTCTGGTCTAGCCATAGCCAATATTGAGTGTCTGGAAACTGAGGGGAACTTCGGCCGCTTTCGCGCCGAGCCTCTGGGGAAGGGCTTTGGTGTCACCCTGGGCAACGCCCTGCGGCGGGTGCTCCTCGGCTACCTCCCCGGGGCGGCAGTGACTCGGGTCAGACTGGAGGGGATTCAACACGAATTCTCCACCATCCCCTTTGTCAAGGAAGATGTTACCGAGTTTCTGCTCAATGTCAAGGCGCTACGGTTAAAATCCCTCACCGGTCAGGAGGGCAAGCTAATACTGGCCGTGGAGGGGGAGGGGCGAGTTACCGCCGCCGATATCGAGCCCTCCACCGACTTTGAAATCGCCAACCCCGAGCTTTACCTGGCGACACTGGACTCGCCGGAAGCCAAATTTTATGTCGAGTTCGACGTGGAACTGGGCGAGGGCTACAAGGAAGCCGAGTCCAGCGACGACCTGCTCATCGGCACCATTCCCATAGACGCCTTCTTCACCCCGATACGCAAGGTCAATTTCACCGTCGAGTCGACCCACGTCGGCGAGGAAACAGGCCAGGAGCGTTTAGAGCTGGAGGTATGGACTGACGGCACGATATCGCCGGTGGACGCCGTCAGCCAGAGCGCCAGCATTCTCTCGCAACAGCTGGCCCCCTTTATTGACTACTCCCGCGTCTCCCGCCTGGAGGTGGAGAAGGAGTCCATCCGCGCCTCCATCCCTGACGAAACCTATAACATGCCGGTGGAACAGCTCGACCTGTCGGTACGCACCATGAACTGCCTGCGCCGCGGCGGCATCACCACCGTGGGAGAACTGATAAGCAAAGGCGAGAGGGAACTGCTCGCCCTGCACAATTTCGGGCAAAAGTCCAAGCAGGAAGTAGAAGAAAGGCTCGAGTCACTGGGGTTATCGCTTACCCCCAAGGCCGAGGAGGAAGCCGGTGAGAGCGAGGAAGAGGAGGAGGCATGAGGCACAAGGTAGCCGGTAGAAGGCTGGGGCGGTCCTCAGCCCACCGCAAAGCGCTATTTCGCAACCTGGTCACCGACCTGCTCAACTACGAGAAGATTACCTCCACCGAGGCCAAGGCCAAGGAGATACGCGGCCTGGCGGAGAAGATGATTACCCTGGGCAAGAAGGGCGGGCTTACCCCCCGCCGTCAGGCGCTTGCCTTTATTTTAGATGAAAATATAGTGGCCAAGGTATTTGACGAGCTGGCGCCCCGCTATACCGAACGCCCCGGCGGCTATACCCGCCTCATCAAGCTGGGCCCCAGGCCGGGCGACGGGGCACCCATGGTCAGAATCGAGCTGGTGGAATAACGGAGGCGGTTTGATTAACAGCAGTCAGATTTTACTCATTATGGAATACGACGGCACCGGCTACCACGGTTTCCAGTGGCAGAACGGGCTTCCCTCCATTCAAAAGGAGGTGGAAAAAGCCGTCAGGAAGCTTACCGGGGAGGAGCGGCGGGTGATATCGGCCAGCCGCACCGATGCCGGCGTCCACGCCAAGGGCCAGGTGGTCGGCTTCAGGACCAGGTCAGAGCTTTCCACCCATAAATTTGTTAGCGGGCTGAACTACTATTTGCCCAGAGACATTGCCGTCAAAGCAGCCTACCGGGTCAGCGATGCCTTCCGTGTTCGGCGTGACGCCGTCAGCCGCGAATACAGCTACTATATATTAAACAGCCCCACCCGCTCCCCGATAAGGGAAGGGCGGGCTCACCGGGTAGCTAATCCGCTCAATATTGAGGCGATGAACCGGGCGGCTCAAACGCTCATCGGTGAGCATGATTTTGCCTCATTCGTCAACGGTGACGGGAGCTGGCTTGAGAGCACGGTAAGAAACGTATCCAGAGCCGAAGTTGAAAGGGACAGGGAACTGGTCACTTTCCATATGGCGGCTAACTCCTTTCTGCCCCATCAGGTGCGCACCACGGTAGGGGCACTAATCAGGGTTGGCCTAGGCAAGATGAACCTCGACCAATTTCGTAGTATAATTGAAGCAAGGCTGCCGGGAACGGCGGGGCCGACTGCCCCCGCCTACGGGCTGTGTCTTGACCGGGTAAACTATCCAGTTACCCTGGAGGAAGAAGCATCATGAAGACCTATAGCACCAAGGCTGCCGATATCCAGCACCAGTGGCATGTGCTCGACGCCTCGGGCAAGGTTCTGGGCAAGCTGGCCACTCAGGCCGCAACTCTGCTCATGGGCAAGCACAAGCCTATCTTCACTCCTAATCTGGATACCGGTGATTTTGTGGTTATAATAAACGCCGACAAGGTTCATTTTAGCGGCAACAAAGAAGAGAAGAAGCTGTATTACCGGCATTCCGGCTATCCGGGGGGGCTCAAAGTTGCCAGGCTGGAAGAAATGATGCAGGCCGACCCCACCCGGGTGATTCAGCACGCCGTCAAGGGGATGTTGCCCACCAACCGCCTGCGGGCGGTCAGGATGAAAAAGCTCAAGGTCTATGTCGGTGAGGCTCATCCTCACCTGGCGCAAACCGGGACTAGCGAAAAGGGAGATTAAGTGGCTAAAGCAGCGAAGGAAAGCTATTTTTACGGCACAGGCCGGCGCAAGACGTCCGTAGCCAGGGTAAGGCTGGTGCCGGGCACCGGTGAAATCATCGTCAACGGCATCCCCTACGAAGAACGATTTCCCCGCCCCGAACACCGCCGGGCGATAACCAACCCGCTCCTGGTTACCGAGAACCTGGGCAAGTACAATACCGTGGTCAAGGTAGAAGGTGGCGGCATAACCGGGCAGAGCGGTGCCATCAGTCATGGCATTGCCCGGGCGCTGGTAAAGGCCGACGAGAGCCTCAAGCCGGTATTACGCCAGAACGGCCTGCTCACCAGGGACCCCCGGGTTAAAGAGAGGAAGAAGCCGGGGCTCAAGCGGGCGCGCAAGGCACCCCAGTACACCAAGAGGTAATCAAAGCCTTAACTCTAGTGGGTTTTTCCAAATAGAGGGATACAGACTATCGTATTGTCTTTTTGCCCCCACCCCACTTTTTTACGGTTCTCTTATTCCCCATACCCTCCCACCCTCATAAGCTTTTTACCCAAAAAAACTTTGTTTTTTCGGGGGCCCCGTCTGCGCTTCTAAAACTTTCTTCTCCACCCCTCTTTATCTGCCTAGCTTTTCACTCCCACGCCCTCAAATCGTATCGGGGGGCACCACCCCCGAAGGGTAGGTCTGGGTGGGAAGTAAAACGCACTCTAAAAATTGGGCAATCCCCCTCCCTTGACGCCTCACCAATTCAGCAGGTATAATCCCCTTGCATCATCCTACATGCCGAAGTGGCGGAATGGCAGACGCGCTACGTTCAGGGCGTAGTGTCCGTATGGGCGTGAGAGTTCAAATCTCTCCTTCGGCACCATTTTTATTTGAGCGCTTGTAGCTCAGTTGGATAGAGCGCAGCCCTGCGGAGGCTGAGGTCGTGGGTTCGAGACCCGCCAAGCGCGCCATATTGAGTAGGTCCCCGAAAAGTCTCTGACTTTTCGGGTATATATGGGCGGTTAGCTCAGTTGGTTAGAGCAC
>JAUWGI010000107.1 GCA_030606505.1 Deltaproteobacteria bacterium | reverse complement strand
GACATCCTCGCCGAAGCCGGCTCTATGGTCGGTTCGGGCGGTATGGTGGTGATGGACGAGGAGACCTGCATGGTGGACTTGGCCAAGTATTTTCTCACCTTCCTGCAGGATGAGTCGTGCGGCAAGTGCCTGCCCTGCCGGGTCGGGATTGACCGCATGCTCGAGATAATCACCGATATCACCGAAGGCCGCGGCAGAATGGAGCAGCTTGACCTCCTGGAGGAACTGGGCGATACGATTTCCCAGACCGCCCTGTGCGGGCTGGGCAAGACCGCGCCCAATCCGGTGCTCTCCACCCTGCGCTATTTCCGCCCCGAATACGAAGCGCACATAAAGGAAAAGAAGTGCCCGGCCGGGGTATGCAAGGCTCTGATTACCTACTCGATTGACCCGGACAAGTGCAATGGCTGCGGTGTCTGTGTACGCGGGTGCGTGTATGGAGCCATCACTGGCGAGAAAAAACAGACTCATGTTATTGATACCCAGCTCTGCCAGAAGTGCGGCATTTGCCGCAGCGAGTGCAAGTTTGACGCAATTCAGGTCGTTTAAGCAAACGAGGTGTTGATATGCTGCAATATGTCAACGTTAACATAGACGGGGCCACCGTTCGCGCACCCAAGGGGACCAGCGTTCTCGACGCCGCCATCGAATACGGTATCTGCATTCCCCATCTGTGCCATGTCCCCTTTCTGTCCGACATTGGCGCCTGCCGGCTGTGCATTGTCGAACACGTGGTCAACGGTCGTTCCGAGGTCACCACTTCCTGCACCTTGAACGTGGAGGAGGGCATGGTAATCAGGGCTAATACCGACAAAATCCGCAGACTGCGCCGCAACCTGGCCGAGCTGCTGGTGGCTCAGGCCCC
This sequence comes from Deltaproteobacteria bacterium, assembly GCA_030606505.1. Taxonomy (GTDB): domain Bacteria; phylum Chloroflexota; class Dehalococcoidia; order Dehalococcoidales; family BS750m-G39; genus JABMRW01. The sequence continues at coordinate 2,386 of JAUWGI010000107.1, read as the reverse complement.
CAATTCCCGCGCCATTCAGGATATCGCCCTGCGCTGCGGGGTCAAGGAGGTCCGCTATCCCTTCCGGAATGAGGACTGTGTTTTATGCGGACGCTGCGTGCGGGTTTGCACCGAGATCTGGCAGGCCCGGGCAATCGGCTTTGTCGGCCGGGGCAAGGACCGCCACGTGGACTTCCCCTTCGGCATCCGCCCCGATTTCTGCAAGCAGTGCGGCAACTGCGTCCAGATTTGCCCCATGACCATTCCCCCCTGCGACGGCCCCATGAAGCCCGGTGAGGAATACCTCTGCGGAAAATGCGAATCGCAGCTTATGATCGCCGACGAGACGCCGGGCAGCTGCGTGTGGTGCCAACTGGGCGAAGGCTTCGGTTGCGGACGCTATGTCGGGGTCTAAAGTTATCAAAGACTAAAATGCCCGCCGCTTCTTTAGCGGCCTCTGATCAGGCTCTTACTCACCCTAGCTCGCTCAAAACAAAAAAGCACAGCCAAAAGGCTGTGCCTCTTTTATCTTGGTAGCGGTGTTTGGATTGGAACCGGCGACCTTTGAGTTATTAGCTTGACCCTTCCATGCTGAGCCACGAATTCCACAGGATAGTGAAGCAGGCAGGCCTGGAGAATGTCCGCTTCCACGATCTAAGGCATACCTTCGCCTCTCTGGCTCTGTTGCGTGGAGCGAAGCCAAAGGTTATCAGCGAGGCGCTGGGCCACGCCTCCGTAGCCTTTACAATGGATGTATATAGCCATATAATTAGCGGCATGCAAGAGGAAGCCATGGCGTTGTTAGATGAAGTGTTACCACCCGGTAAAAATGGGGTGGCTCAAAAAAATAACGCCAATTTGACGCCAAAAGCAGACATAATATCAATGAAAGGGTAAAATTTAGCTTTGGCCGGGGTGGCGGAATCGGCAGACGCAGCGGACTTAAAATCCGCCGGACCTAGTCCTTGTGGGTTCGAGTCCCACCCCCGGCACCAGTTAGAGAGTATGCTATGCCCTGGCTGATAGTAATATTAGGTTACCTGCTCGGCTCCATCCCCACCGGCTATATCGCTGGACGGTTTTTTGGGAAGGTTGACATCCGGCGGGTGGGGGATGGCAATATGGGCGCCCAGAACGCCTTTCATCAGCTGGGGGCCGGGGTGGGGGTGGCGGTGGGAATTATCGATGCCGGCAAGGGGGCACTGGCTATTCTCATTGCTCAAGCAGCCAACCTGCCCCAGATAACCGTGCTGCTGGTCGGGGCGGCCGCCGTCATCGGGCATAACTGGCCGGTTTTTCTCCGCTTTCGGGGAGGGCGGGGGGAGGCGACTACTATCGGCGTGCTGCTGACCACTATTACTCAGCCAATGCTCATCCTGGCCATACCGGTGATAGCAACTCTGGTTATCTGGCGCAATGTGACTTTAGCCAGCGCGGTTCTGTTTGTGCCGCTGCCGCTGGTCTGCTGGTGGCTGGGGGTGCCCGGAGCGCTTATTGCCTACGGCATTGCCCTGCCCTGCCTGGTGGGCTTTACCCATTTCCTCCGGATGAGGCAGGCTGTAACCCACCGAATCTAGCTACCAGTTTAAGACCCATATCGATATATTCAAGATTGAGGCGAAGCTTACCCACAGTATGTAGGGCAGGAGAAGCGCTTAGGTCACTTTCTCTTTATGGCTGATTTTACCGCCTTTTCGATTTCTCTGGCGGTCAGGCCGTATCTCTCCAGGAGCTCGGCCGGTTTGCCCGATTTGGCGTAGCTGTCCTTAAGCGACACCATTTCCATGGGTACCGGCTGGTTTTGGGCAACTACCCTGGCCACCATACTGCCCAGGCCGCCGTGCTCCAGGTGTTCTTCGGCGGTGACAATGGCGCCGGTCTCGGCCGCCTTGATTATAGCCGCCTGGTCAAGGGGCTTGAGAGTGGGCATATTGAGCACCCGGCAGTCTATGCCCTCACCTTGCAGGTTTTGCGCCGCTTCCAGGGCTTCCTTGACCATCAGGCCGATGGCGATGATGGTGACATCCTTGCCTTTCTTCAGGGTTACCGCCTTTCCCAGCTTGAAGCGGTAGTCATCGTTGTATATCAGCTGAGATTTAGGTCGGCACAGCCTGATGTAGAACGGCCCGTGGGTGGTGACCGCCGCCTCTACCGCCTGGGCGGTTTCAATGGCATCGGCGGGAACGATAACGGTAAAGCCGGGCAGGGAGCAAATGAGGGCCAGGTCTTCAACAGACTGGTGCGAGCTGCCGTCCTCGCCGACGGTGATGCCGCCGTGGGTGGCCACAATCTTAACATTGAGCTGGGGCTGGGCGATAGACATGCGGATCTGGTCAAAGCAGCGCCCGGGGGCAAAGACGGCAAAGGTGCTGGCGAAGGGTATCTTGCCCGAGGCGGCCAGGCCGGC
>JAUWGI010000058.1 GCA_030606505.1 Deltaproteobacteria bacterium | reverse complement strand
GGCGGGTAAGTTCAAGACGAGCTCCCAACCCAATGTGCCTGACCACTTTGGTATGAGCGCTGACCCCGGTATGGGTGGGGGAATGGGCCAAGGCGGCGGCATGGGTGGAGGTATGGGTGGTGGCATGGGCCGAGGCGGCGGTATGGGTCGTGGCATGGGTGGTGGCATGGGCCGAGGCGGCGGCATGGGTAGAGGCATGGGTGGAGGCATGGGTGGAGGCATGGGTGGAGGTATGGTGCCGCCCACCGACCCGGCATTCCAGGCCTCAAGCCCGGAGCAGGAGATTGAAGCCCTGAAAACTCAATCACAGATGCTGGCCCAACAACTGACTGCAATTCAACAGCGTCTTGAGCAGTTGGAAAATAAAGGAAAATAAAGGAAAATAACCTATCATTCTGGAGGTGGTATCATGCCTAGAGGAGATGGAACCGGGCCGCCGCGGGGTGGTCAGAGAGGCGGCAGGATGGGGGGAACCCGTCCCGGGACGGGACCGAGCGGGAATTGCGTTTGCCCTAATTGCGGCAAGAAGGTCCCGCACCAGAGGGCTACCCCCTGCTACAACCTGAGCTGTCCCCAGTGCGGCACCAAGATGGTGAAAGAATAAGCCAGATGGTAAGCACGATATGATAATATCCGTGGCCAGCGGCAAGGGGGGAACCGGTAAGACGCTGGTGGCTACCAGCCTGGCCTTTTCCCTTAAAAGTAAGCAGCCGGTGCAACTGCTCGATTGCGACGTGGAAGAGCCCAATGACCATATCTTCCTGAAACCGGTGATTACTCAAAAAGAAGCGGTCTGCATCCAGGTTCCCAAGGTGGACGAGGCGAAGTGCACTCACTGCGGCCTCTGCGCCGAGGTCTGCGCCTATAACGCCCTGGCCGTTCTGCCCGACCGGGTAATGGTTTTCCCGGAACTCTGCCACGGCTGCGGCGCCTGCAGTTACCTCTGCCCGGAAAAGGCTATATCGGAGGAGGGGAGGGAAACGGGTGTCGTTGAGTGGGGGCAGGCCGACGGCATAGATTTTGTTCAGGGAAGGATTAACGTGGGCGAGGCCATGGCCCCCCCGGCAATCAGGCAGGTCAGGGAGCGGGCTAACGCCGACGGCGTGGTTATTATTGATGTGCCGCCGGGGACATCCTGCCCGGTGGTGGAAGCGATTAAGGGCAGCCATTTCTGCCTGCTGGTAACCGAGCCGACCCCTTTCGGGCTTAACGACTTGGTCCTGGCCGTGGAGACGGTCAGGGAGCTAAATATACCTCTGGCGGTGGTGCTCAACCGGGCCGGCGGCGAATATACCAAGGTAGAAGAATATTGCCGTAAGGAGAATATACCCATCCTGCTCACCATTCCTCTGGATACCGAGATTGCCCGCCTATATTCCCGTGGGGTGACTCTGGCCGAGGGCATGCCCGAGACGCAGGAGATGTTTATTTTACTGTGGGATGAAATAAGGAAGATTTTAGATGAAGGAACTGGTAGTCTTAAGCGGTAAAGGGGGCACGGGCAAGACCAGCATCGTGGGTTCCCTGGCGGCTCTGGCCGAAGACAAGATACTGGCTGACTGCGATGTGGATGCCGCCGACCTCCACCTGCTGCTGGAGCCGGTTGTCCGCCAGAAACAGGAGTTCTGGAGCGGGCAGGTGGCGGTTATTGACGAGGAGAAGTGTACCCAATGCGGGCTGTGCCCGGAGCTGTGCCACTTTGAGGCGATAAAGGATTTCCGGGTTGACCCGGTCTCGTGTGAGGGCTGCGGTTTCTGCTACCATATCTGCCCGGATGAGGCCATCACCATGAAGGAAAACCTGTCCGGCCATTGGTTTATCTCCGATACTAAATACGGGCCGCTGGTTCATGCCCGGCTGGGTATTGCCCAGGAGAACTCGGGGAAGCTGGTAGCCCTGGTAAGGCAGCAGGCCAGGGAAATGGCCGAAAAGCAGGGGGCGGCCTGTATTATCAGCGACGGGCCGCCGGGAATCGGCTGCCCGGTCATCTCTTCCCTTTCCGGCGCCAGTCTGGCCCTGCTGGTGACCGAGCCCACGCTATCGGGCATACACGACCTGGAGCGGGTGCTCGGCGTCTGCCGCCACTTTGGCGTCCCGGCCCTGGTGTGTATCAATAAATATGATATCAATGAGGAGAACAGCCGCCGCATCGAGGACTACTGCTTAAAGCAGGAAGTGGAAGTAGCCGCCCGGATTCCGTTTGACAATATAGTCACCGAGGCTATGGTAAAAGGGCTGCCGGTGGTACAATATAGCGATGGCCCGGTCAGCCGGGAGATTAAGTTACTGTGGCAGAATATTGCCGGGCGGTTAAGCGCTAATTAAGGATATGGCGATGCAGGAGCTGGTAAAAGAGTTTATGGCGCAGAAGAGGTTTGCCGTTATCGGCGCCACCAGCAACACCGGAAAGAATGGCTACAGGATATTTAAGAACCTGACCAAACGTGGCTATGAGGTCTACCCGGTAAATCCGGGTCTGGAGGAGCTGGAGGGGGTCAAATGCTACCACAGCCTGGCTGACGTTCCGGTCAGGGTCGATGTGGTCGACTTTGTGGTACCACCCCCGGTAACCGAGGTTACTCTTAAGGAGTGTAAGCGATTGGGGCTTGACCGTATATGGCTTCAACCCGGCTCCGAAAGCGAGGCTGCCATAGCCTTCTGCCGTGAGAACAAGCTCAGGGTAGTCCATGATATCTGCGTGATGTCTAACTGATAAGCTGATATTATATAATGATATAAAGAAAACTGGAGGTATTCAATGAGATTCGCAGTACCAGTAACCGGTGGTACGATGTCCCCCCATTTTGGTCATTGTGAACATTTTGCCCTGATCGATGTCGATGAGCAAAGCAAAAAGATTCTAAAAAAAGAACTTGTCCCGCCGCCGGCTCACCAGCCCGGTGTGCTTCCTGAATGGCTGGCCGAGCAGGGGGTCTCCCTTGTTATTGCCGGCGGCATGGGCTCCCGTGCCCAGAGCATCTTCCAGCAAAACAACATCGTGGTTATCATCGGCACAATGGAAAACGACCCGGAAAAGGCGGTTCTGAATTATCTTAACGGCCAGCTGGCTACAGGGGATAACATTTGCGACCACTAGGTCGCCAGAAAGAGGACAAATTTCGTGTTAAATGAGGAGCAGATAAAGCAGAGTCTGGAGAAGATACTGGTGCCTGATGTCAGGCGCAGTCTGGTGAGCATGAATTTAGCCCGGGAGGTGAGCGTGGCCGACGGCAGGGTTGATGTCGCTCTGACCTCGGTCGCCCTGTCACCGGCTACCCAGGAGTTGCTCAAGGCCAAGGTTGAAGAGGTCGTCGGTAAGATTAGCGGGGTGAAGGCGGTAGAGGTCAGCTTTGCCGAGGGCAAGCCCAAGGATGTTAACCAGATAAGCAATATTATTGCCGTGATGAGCGGCAAGGGCGGGGTGGGTAAATCGCTGGTAGCCGGACTGGCGGCTATAGCTCTGCAGCGGCAGGGCTATGAGGTCGGCATTCTGGATGCCGACATTACCGGCGCCAGTATCCCCAAGATGTTCGGCATCGAGGCCCGGCCGGCCGGCAGCGATACCGGCATTCTGCCGGTGCTGTCCCGTTCCGGAATCGAGGTCATGTCCATCAACCTGCTCCTCCCCAGCGAGGATGACGCCGTTATCTGGCGCGGCCCGCTTATCTCCCGGGCGATTACCCAGTTCTGGGAGGAGGTGTTGTGGGGCCGGCTGGACTATTTGATTGTCGATTTGCCGCCGGGCACCGCCGACGCTCCCCTGACCGTGATGCAGACACTTCCTATTTCCGGGGTAGTCATCGTCTTTACACCGCAGGACCTGACCGCCATGATTGTCCGCAAGGCGGTCAAGATGGTCCAGCAGATGGGTAAAAAGGTGGTGGGGGTGGTGGAGAACATGAGCTACCTTTATGTGCCCGAGATAGACAAGAAAATCGAGGTCTTCGGCAGGAGCCGGGGTGATGAGATGGCTATAGCGGCCAAGGCGCCGCTGCTGGGGCAATTGCCCATCGACCCGGCGCTGGCCAAGCTCTGTGACGAGGGCAATGTCGAGCGCTACGACGCTGAAGTGGTGGGGAGTCTGGGGGAAGCTCTTGTCCGGTCGGTGCCGGTTAAGAAAGAGGAGAAGGCGGGCTAGATTACGCCTGCCTTTTTTAGCTGACTTAGCCTGGACGGGCCGAAGCCCATATATTGGCTATAGACCGACTGGTTATCATGGCCCACCGGCCGGCACACCCACTTTGTCCTTATCGGTGTTTCCGTCATCTTGTGCTGTGCCTGAGCCACCACCAGCTCTCCGTAGAGCGGGTCCTTGACCGGAGTGAACATCCCCCGCTCCAACCAGTTGGCGTCTTGCATCGGCTCATCGGGGGAGCAGACCGGCGCCACCACCGGCGTAATCGGGGCCAGGCGGCCTTTCTTGGAATATTCTATCGACATGTCCACCAGTTCCTGATTGGTGTATTTGCGTGTTTCGGCAAAGACCAGCGGCGCCCACTTCAACTGCTCGTCCTGGCGCATAAAGACCTGCAGGGTTGTCCAGCTGGCGGTGTCCCACTCGTCCCATTTGCCCAGCATGTCGGCGAAGGCCTGCCACATCTCCAGCCTCAAACCGCCCAGGAAGACGGCGCCGTCTTTAGTTGGCGCAAAACAGTACAGCCAGCCGGCGGTATCCAGGCTGCCGAAGCGCTCACAGATAATTCCCGTTTCCTGATACCAAAGGGCGGCGTAGTCATCAAAGCGGGCGTAAGATTCGGCGGTGGCCACATCCAGCGCCTGCCCCTGGCCGGTTATCTTTCTCCAGTGCAGCGCCGCCAGAATGCCCACCGCCATAAACGTTCCCGGCTGGCACCAGCCTATCCAGGGGCCGGTCTTGGTGGGCACCGCCCAGGGACACTCGTCGTAGCTCTTGCCCTCGGGCATGACCTCTCCCGTGGCCGACTGCACTCCCGACCTGGCCTGGGCGATATTATCGTAGTCCGGCATCCGGCTACGGCTCATCGGGCCGAACTGCCCGAAAGCGGTTATCGAAGCCAGTACCAGCCCCGGGTTAATTTTTTTTAGCTGCTCGTAGCCGATGCCCCACCCGTCCATGACACCGGGGCTGTAGGTCTCTATGAGCACGTCGGCCTGTTTTGCCAGAGATTTAAGTATCTCTCTGCCCTCCGGCTTTTCCAGGTTGAGGGTGATATGATGCTTGTTCCGGCCCTCGGTCAGATAGTTGAGCCCCTCGCCCTTATGGAGAATACCGTAGGGGGTGCAGGTCCTGATGTAATCGCCCTCCGGCGGCTCTATCCTCAGCACGGTGGCGCCCAGTTCGGCCAGCATGGAGGAGCAGTAGCAGCCGGCGAAGCTCTTGTAGCTCAGGTCGAGAACGGTTATATCGTCCAGGGCCTCGGGCCGGGTAGGGGCGATGGCGGGGTCGTCATGCTCCCTGGCCCAGTTTGTCCAGGCGGTTAGCTCCTGCTGGCTTAATCTCTCTTTCTTGCCCTGGCTTGAATTGGGGGAAGCCGGCCTGTCTCCTTTCGGCGACAGGTCCAGCGGCGTTCTCAGCCCGGACTTGCCGTCCCAGTCCGACGGCGGCCGGCGCGTGGGCGCGTCGGCCCATTTGCCCAGAGCGCCGCGGTCATACAGCCGCTTGATTTCGGCTTCGGTCTTGCCCAGAACTTCTGTCATGAGATATTCGTTGTCAAAGCCTACCGGCCTGACCCCCCACTCCACCCTGGGCGGGCTC
>JAUWGI010000102.1 GCA_030606505.1 Deltaproteobacteria bacterium | reverse complement strand
ATGTGGCCGTGGCTAACGGCGGCTACTGCGGCGGGGGAATGCGTATAGCCCCCCAGGCTAACTTAAACGATAATCTGCTGGATGTGGTCATTATCGGTGATTTGGGTAAGTTTGAACTGCTCAAAGAATTGCCTACGATATATAAGGGGACCCATGTTAATCATCCCAAGGTCAGCATGAAAAAGGGAACCCACATCACCGTTGAGTCCTCCGAGCCGATGCTGGTTTATGCCGACGGTGAACTGCTGGGGGAGTGCCCCGCCTCTTTCCGGATAATGCCGTTGGCTTTGAGTATTGTAGTTTAGGATACGGGCTATCCTTTTCTTCCCCTCCCCACCTTTGCTGACGTTTGTTTTTCGTCCCACCCTATAGAAGCTGCGCTCCTGATTTCTTGCTTTACTGGGGGGCTTTCCACCCCCACCCCCTCCTTGTTTAACCAGTGTTTTTCTTTCCCACCCACCCGCCCTACAGAGGTTTCACCTCTCTTCCACTCTGGGGAGTTATGCCCCACCCCTCTTAAGTGGATTTTGATGGGAGGAAGGCTAACTTGACTGGGTGGGGGGAAAAGGGGAGGCGACTAATCAGGGGTGTTTAAGAGGGGGCGTTAGCCCCCTCTTCTGAAAAAAATAACTCCCCTTCCCCTTGATAAGGGGAAGGGGATAAAGGGGATAGGGTTTCCCCATAAAAAACTATTCTATATTCTCCCCCTGATAAGCACCCTGATAGCCTTTTGTTTTCTGGCTCAATCTCAGGAAGATAAGCTGGGCAACCCGGGCATTCTGCTGCAGGCGAAAACCCCGGGGATTGTAGACCACCATCAGGGACTGGGAGCGGCCGGAATAGCCGGCATCCCATACCGCCGTGCTTAACGTAACACCACAGCGGAGCAGGCTGGAGCGGGGTCTGCCCAAAGCCATGATGTTCTCAGGTAAATGGACAACCTCGTTGTAGGTGATGATATAGGCGCTGGGGACGAGGTCGATAAAGCCCAGCCCGTCGAAGACCAGCGGCGCCAGGTCAGACACCAGCCGCTGGCTGTCTTCAACCGCTATCCGGCCCGGTGACTGCAAGAGGGCTATCTCACGCAGGGTGAGGTCAATGCCGTTGGGCTGCAGCTGCTTCTCTATGTCGATGCAACCTTCGATTAAGGGCGGCTTTTTCTTGAGTAAGCGCCGGATGTCCTGCCGGGATAAAACAGCTGTCATTTTCTCTCCGCGTATTTTAACACATACCTAGATTAAATAGGAATTGACAGGGTGGGTGGGGGGTCTATTATAATGCATCAATTAGCCTGTAAAGGGCGATTAATTTAAGGGGGAATTATGCCGGTAAAAATAGTTACCGATAGCGGCGCCGACCTGCCTGAGGAGCTGGCCAAGGAGCTGGGGATTACCGTGGTGCCCATATATGTGCGTTTTGGTGAGGAGGTCTACCGTGCTGGGGTGGACATCAGCGAGGACGAGTTTTATGAGAGGTTGACACATGACCCTGTCCATCCCAATACTACTCAGCCGACTCCGCAGGATTTTGCCGATGTTTACCAGAAGCTGTCAGCAGACGCCGACGGCATTGTTTCCATCCACATCTCCGGTAAACTAAGCGGCACCTGTAATTCAGCGCTGATGGCCAGGGATATGCTGGAGGGAGGGTGCCCTGTTGAGGTGGTTGATTCAGAGATGCTGAGCATGAGTCTGGGCTTGATAGCTATAGTTGCTGCCACTGCGGCTAAGGCAGGGGGAAGTTTAGAGGAGGTGGTGGAAGCGGCCAAACAGGCCATTCCTGAGACATATTTGTTTTTCCTTCTAGATACCCTGGAATACCTCAAAAGGGGTGGGCGCATTGGCAAGGCCAAGGCACTGCTGGGCTCAATATTGAGTGTAAAGCCGATGCTTACTATGAAAGATGGAGAACTGGTGCCGGCGGGTCAGGCCCGCAACCGGGCTAAAGGCATGGATAAGCTGTTTGAGTATGTCAAAACTGCGGGAAATATTCAGGATCTGGCTGTTGTCTACAACACCACCCCTGAGGAAGCGCAGACCCTGGCTGAGCGTCTTGGTTCCGTATTTGACAAGGAAAAGATAAGGATGGCCAGGGTAGGACCAGGACTTGGGGTGCACGGTGGTCCAGGGGCAATGCTTGTCGCCTTTAGAGGCAAGTAGTCAGCCGGCGGTCTTTCCCACCCCATCTTACATTTTTTATCACTGTTTCGCGGCAGGTTATCTCGTGGCACCCTAGAAGAGGTGACGCCGTTAGCCCTTTGTGGTAAAATGGCGGTTAATATCTGCTTGGGGAGGTGCCGGAGTGACTAAATCGGCCTGGGCCTGGACCTGGTTTGCCTTTCTGCTGGCGCTGGACATCGCCATCCCCTGGTTTGTCCTTACCAGCGTGGAAAAGGTGAGCGGCGCCTTTCTATTCTGGATAATCTGGGTGGTGGCGGCTATCATCAGCGCCTTTATCATCTTATTGAAGTGGAGGGGGGTGGAGGAATGAGCGCTACCTTCTGGGTCTGGTTTGGCATTGCCGTCTATATAGCGGTGGGGCTGGGCATTGCCCTGATGGCCCGGCGGCAGCTGGGGGTGGGGGTAAGCGAGTTTTTCCTGGCCAACCGCAAGGTTGGCGGCTTCGTTTCGGCGCTGAGCTACAGCGCTACCACCTACAGCGCCTTCATGATGGTGGGGCTGGTCGGTTTGACCTATTTCACCGGCGTCGGCGCCCTGGGCTTTGAGCTAACCTATCTCTGCGGCATGTTCATGATGGTCTTCTTCCTGCCCCGCTTCTGGCTGGTGGGCAAAAAATACGGCTACGTTTCCCCCATGGAGCTTTTGAGCGACCGCTACCAGAATAAGGGGGTGGGGGCGACCACCGCCATATTAGCCCTGGTCTTTCTGGTTCCTTACGGCGCCGTTCAGCTGATGGGCGTCGGCTACCTGATGAACGGCATCAGTGGGGGGGCAATCCCGGTGGTGGCCGGAATTATCATCGCCGTGGTCTGCGCTATCGCCTGGTCGAGCATCGCCGGCCTGCGCTCGGTGGCCTGGACCGACGCCTTCCAGGCGCTGATTATGATTGTCACCTCGGCGGCGGTGCTGGGGGTGGTGGTGGCGGCGCTGGGCGGCTTCGGCTCCTTTTTCAGCAGGCTGGAGGAAGCCACGCCTGGTTTGCTGACCGTGCCCGCCGCCAGCGGGGCCTGGAATATCAACATGTTTATCGGCCTGGCTCTGCCCTGGCTCTTCTTCTTAATATCAAATCCTCAGGTGAGCCAGCGGCTATTTATTCCCAAGTCGGTCACTGCTATGAAGCAGATGCTGGGCGGTTTCCTCATCTTCGGCTTTATCTATACCCTGATATCGGTGTTATGGGGATTCGGCGCCACCCTGCTGGTGCCCGGTCTGGAGAACGCCGACCTGGCCACGCCGAAACTGCTGTCTCTGACCAT
>JAUWGI010000094.1 GCA_030606505.1 Deltaproteobacteria bacterium | reverse complement strand
GCCCTCCCGCCCTACAGAATTGGTACTTCTATCAGTTTCTTCTTAAGGGGGTAGTTTCCCCACCAAAAAAGGGGTGGGGTTATAGAGTCTTAAAAAGGTGAAACCTCTTTGGGCGGGTGGGTATGGGAAAAGAAAGAACCGTTACAAGGGGGAAAGGTGGGTGGGTGGGTATGGGTAACAGACCAAACTCAAAAAGATGGGGAAAAGGGGATTGGTTTGATTTTTATCCCTATCTCTGCTTTAATTAGCAGGTTAGAGGAGCCGATAGATGACTGATTTGAATGTAAAAGCCAGCCAGAGAGATGTGCTGGGCAAAAAGACCAGATTTTTGCGCCGTGAGGGCACTACCCCCACCCACCTCTTCGGGCACGGTATTGATTCGCTATCGCTGCAGTGTGATACGGCTAAACTGCAGCGGATTATAGCCCGGGCCGGAATGACCCGGCTTATCGCCCTTGATGTTGAAGGGGATAAACAGCCCCGGAGTGTCTTCATCAGGGAAATCCAGAGAGAGCCCTGCAGCGGGGAGCTGCTTCACGTTGACTTTTATCAGGTGATGAGGACGGAGAAGATAAGGGTGGATGTGCCTATCATCCTGATTGGGGAAGCGCCGGCCATGAAGGAAAAGGGGCGCACCCTGACCCATAGCCTCACCAGCCTGAGTGTCGAATCCCTGCCCGATAAGCTCCCGCCCCAGAGAGAGGTTGACCTGAACCCGCTGGAGGAGGTAGAGCAGGCAGTATTCGTTAGGGATATAATTTTAGGCTCGGATGTCACCGTTATTACCGACCCCGACCAGATGGTGGTCAAGGTCAGCGAGGCACGGGTGGTGGAAGAGGAAGTGGTGGCCGAAGAAGAGGTACCGGAAGAAGAGTTAGTTGAAGGGGTCGAGGCTGAAGCCGGGGTTGAAGGATCCAGGGAAGCCGAGGGGAAAGCGGAAGAAGCGGCTGAGTAAGCCCCTGTCTATCTTGAAGCAAATACGGGGATTCTGATATAATCGGGCTGTGATTATCGACTTCCATACCCACGTCTTCTCACCTGAGATAAAGAAGCACCGCAATAAATATATCGAGCGTGACCCCTGTTTTGCTATCCTTTACTCCGATTCCAAGGCTAAGATAGCCACTGCTGACGAGCTTATCGCCAGTATGGATGAAGCCGGCGTTGATATCTCGGTTATCCTCAATATCGGCTGGACAACCCACGAACTGTGCGTAGAAACCAACGACTATATAATTGATGCGGTTTCCCGTTATCCCCAAAGGCTGGTGGGTTTCTGCGCCGTCCAGCCCCAGTCAGTCAAAGCCGCCGCTGCCGAAATTGAACGCTGTGCCAAGGTGGGGATGAGGGGAGTGGGTGAGATGAGGCCGGATATACAGCTTTTTGACCTCGGCGACGAGGTGGTGATGGAGCCACTGGTCGAGGTGTTAAAAGCGCATAAGCTGGCCCTGCTCCTCCACGCCTCGGAGCCGATAGGGCATGAATATCCGGGGAAGGGGGGTATCACCCCCGATATCCTCTATCCCTTTATCACCAGCTTCCCCGATTTGACCGTAGTCTGCGCCCACTGGGGAGGGGGTCTGCCCTTCTACGCCCTGATGCCCGAGGTTAAAAAGGCGATGGGTAACGTCTATTTTGACAGCGCCGCTTCGCCTTTTCTCTATACGCCTGAGGTATATAGCCAGGTTATTCAGCTGGTGGGTGCCGACAAGGTTCTCTTCGGCAGCGACTATCCCCTGCTGGCGCAGAGCCGGTTGCTTAAAGAGATAAAAGCGCTGGACCTGGCTGAGGAAACCAAAAACCTGGTACTGGCGGGTAATGCTATGAAGCTTCTCGGTATCCAAGGTAAATAGCTATGGAGCAGGTGCGCTGTTTTATCGCCATCGGCCTGACTGATGAGGTAAAAGCCGGGCTTAAAGACCTCCAGGCTCAACTGAAGTCGGGGGGGCAGGCTCCGGTAAAGTGGGTTGACCCCTACAGTATTCACCTGACCTTAAAATTCCTGGGCGATGTTGATGCGGATAAGATTATCCCGATAACCGCCGCTATTGAGGAGGCCGTCCGGGGGGTGGCTCCTTTCTCCTTGAGAGTCGAGGGCTTGGGGGCTTTCCCCAACCTGAGGCGGGTGCAGGTGGTCTGGGTGGGGGTAGGTGGTGAGGTGGACAAGCTGGCCCACCTCCAGCAGCGGCTTGAGTCCAGCCTGGCCGGGCTGGGTTTTGCCCCGGAGAAGAGGCGTTTTGCCCCTCATTTGACCCTGGCCCGTGTGCGCGACCGGGCTTCATTAGATGAGCGGGAGGGACTGGGCGAGCTTATCGCCGGCACTAAATTTGAGCCCGCCTATAGTTTTCCGGCGGAGACGGTCAGCCTGATGAAGAGCCAGCTGACCAGGGAGGGGGCTATCTACAGCCGAATCAGCGCCGCGGAGCTGAAATAAGCCCTTGTCAACGGCTAGAGTATGGTGTATACTGCTTGAGATTTAATCTAATTTTTGGTTGGGAGGAGGACCTCATGGAACAATCCAATTTCCCCAAGTGTCTGAAGTGTAAGGCTGGAGACCTGGTGCCCTTATCTGACTTTGGCAGTCAGGGGGCAGCTATTCATTACAAGGCCTGGGTTTGCACCAATCCTGATTGCGGTTACAACCTGAAAATCAGGAACGGTGATGTCTATATTAACGAACCCATTATCAGCGGAACGATGCATACCGTCCGTTCCCGCTAATACCTTACCGTTTTACCTTTAAGATCTAAGTTGCCGGAGCTAGATGTGCTTCCTCAGTTGACCAAAATCAAGGGGATGGCACTTGACCTCTTATTTCCACGCTGGTGTGTCGGCTGTGGGAGGGAAGGGGATTTTATCTGTCTCTCCTGCCGCCAGTCACTATCCAGAGTTATACCCCCGCTTTGTCCCAGGTGCGGCCTGCCTCAGTCAAGCGCTACCCTCTGTCCCAGTTGCCTCGGCTGGCAGGCGGAGATAGACGGTATCCGGGCGCCATTCCGCTTTGACGGGGTGATGCGCCAGGCCATCCACGAGTTGAAATATAGAAACCTGAGAGCCCTGGCTGGGCTCCTGGCCCGATTGCTTAACGGCTATCTGCTCGAGCATCCTCTGCCCGCTGAGGTTCTGGTGCCGGTGCCGCTGCACCCCAGGCGGTTGCGGGAGCGGGGCTACAACCAGTCCCGCCTGCTGGCCCAAGAGCTGGGCAGGCTGGCCCGTTTACCTTTAGTTGATGATTGCTTGGTCCGAGAGCGTCATTCGCTGTCCCAGGCCAGGACCTCTACGGTGGGTGAGCGGCGGGGCAATGTCGCCGATGCCTTTGCCTGCCGCCACCGGAGGCTGGAGGGTAAGCCGGTGCTGCTCATAGACGATGTCTCCACCTCTGGGGCTACCCTTGATGCCTGCGCCCGGGCGCTAAAGCGGGCCGGAGCCGCCTCGGTGTGGGGGCTGGTACTGGCCAGGGAGATATGACCGGGAAGCTAAAGTATACTATTTCCAATATTGGTGTGGGTTGGGTGGGGATATTGGGCTCTAACTCCGGGCTGCTTAAAATCACCCTCCCGCAGGACTCAGCCCGGGAGGCGGAGCGGCTGTTGGGTGACAGGGTGGGAGAGGCAGTCCGGTCTGACGATTTGTTCGCTGACTTGGTGGGGCGCCTGATGGGCTACTTTGCCGGTCAACGGGTAGCCTTTAGAGATGAGCTTGACCTTTCCCCGGCTACCGCCTTTCAGCGTG
>JAUWGI010000033.1 GCA_030606505.1 Deltaproteobacteria bacterium | reverse complement strand
CAGCTCAACCCTGGTGGCGCCGAACTCCAGCATCCGCTCTATTTCCTGCTCCCGGCACCAGTCTGGTCTGGTCTCGATGCACATTCCGGTGCAGCGGTGCCCGGCCGTTTCGTTGATTTTCTTGGCCTCTTCCAGGTCGGCTGATTCCTGTCCGTTCAGCCCGTCGAGGCAGCCCTTGATGAACTGGTACTGATAGTCTTCGGGGTAGGCCAGAAAGGTGCCCCCCATCACTATCAGCTCGATTTTATCGGTGGGGTGCCCCATGTCGCTGAGCGCTTTCAGCCTTGAGCGGACCTGCCTGCCGGCGTCGTAGTCGCACCTTATCGCCCTCAGCACCGCCGGCGACTCCGGGGTATAGCTCTGGGGTATTGCCGGGTAGGTGGGACAAAAGACGCACTGCCCCGGGCATTTCAGGGGCTGGGTCATCACCGCCACCGGCGTCACCCCTGATATAGTCCTTGCAAATTTCCTCATGGTGTGCCATAAACAGTGTAGCAGATTTGATTTACAAACAGAAACATGGCTTTAAGGGGACGGAGCCCCGCCCCTTTTATATCTTATCCCGCCCACCTGCCCTTTAAGGAAAAGAGGGGGCTAAAGCCCCCTCTTATAACACCCCCTTAAAATGGTGTCGGTGAAGAGGTGAAACCTCTTAGGGCGGGAGGGTATGGGAAGCAAAACACAGGCTAAAAACAAGGGAGACGGGGTGACTGATAATAAAGATATCTTTAATCAAATAGCCCCCAACTGGTACAACTTCCGGCACTGGTCTATATTCCGCACCGAGTTGGAGGCGCTGGCGGAGCGCTGGCAGAAGGGCAAACTGCTCAACCTGGGCTGTGCCCACGGCCCCGATTTTTTGCCCTTTAAAGACGGCTTCGAGCTGTACGGGGTGGACTTCTCCGCCGAGATGCTCAAGTTCGCCGAAAAGTACGCTAGGAAATTCGGCTTTGCCGTGGAGCTGACGCTGGACGATGTCCGCCGCCTCCCTTACCCCGATGAGAGCTTCGACCGGGCAATATCGGTGGCAACCTACCACCATCTCAGGGGTGGGGAGCATCAAGCGGCTTTAACTGAACTCAGGCGGGTATTAAAGCCCGGCGGCGAGGCCTTTATCACGGTATGGAACCGCTGCCAGCCCCGCTTCTGGTTCAAGCCCAAAGAGGTAGCCGTACCCTGGCGTAAAAAGAAGGGTGAAACCCTCTACCGCCGCTACTACCTTTTCTCCTATCGTGAACTGGAAAGGCTGGCAAAAGGGGCGGGCTTTGAGGTGTTAAAATCTTTCCCCGAAAGCGCCTACCGCTTCCCGCTGAAATTATTTTCTAGAAATATCTGTCTATTGGTAAAGACAACATAAACCTTCAAGACGTATAATACAGGGGTACCGGAAGGTAAATGAAGAAAACCGCATGAGTAACAAAGGGAGGTTTTCAGAAATGCTTATCCCCACTATAGTAATGGGCGTGATTGCCCTTGCCCTGCTCGTTTTTGGCTACCAGAGGGGTGGGGGAGAACATATTCTGGGCTTAAAGTGGGGGGGAATCCTGCTCTTGCAGATACTCCCCCTGCTGATTTTTGCCTTCATCATAGCCGGAATGATTCCGGTTCTGGTGCCAACCGAGGTAATCTCCAAGTGGATAGGGGCGGAGTCCGGTATTCGGGGCATCTTAATCGGCACCGTGGTCGGTGCCGTTATGCCCGGTGGTCCCTTTGTTAGCCTGCCCATTGCCGCCGGGCTGTTGCGGGTGGGGGCGAGTGTCGGCACCATGGTAGCTTTACTGACGGCGTGGTCGCTGTGGGCGGTCAGCCGGCTGCCGCTGGATATAGCCATACTGGGCTGGCAGTTCACCCTTATCCGCCTGGCCTGCACCTTTTTCTTCCCCCCCATTGCCGGGCTGATAGCCAACGCCCTCTTTCCCAACGTTCGCCTTGCTTAAAGCAATGAAGGTGGGAAAGCCGGCTTTATCCTTCAGCGGCTTTGGTGTAGATGACCAGCTCGCTGCGGTGGAAGCCCAGCTTCTGGAAATAGTTCTGAAGCTCCCAGTGGCGCTCATCAATGACGGCGCGCACCGTACCAACCCCTCGGTCGCGGCAGCGCTTCCGCAGGGCATCGACCAGTTTACCGGCGATACCCTGTTTCTGATAGTCGGGGTCAATGACTAACATGTAGATGATGCCCACTTCGTCGATCGGTATGCCCACGTAGGCTAAACGGCTCCAGATAAAGCCAACAGCCTTACCATTAGCTTCAGCGACAAAACTCAGGTCAAGCGGGCCTCCGGGGTCGGTTAAGGCTACCTCTGCGTAGGTCAGGGCGGCCCGGTAGCTTAGGCGGCTCCGTTTAACGCCGGGTATCTTTTCCTCCCTGGTTTTGCTGTAAATAGTTATAACGGCATCAATGTCACCCCTATCCATAGGCCTGATTTTTATTTCGCCCTTGTTTCCAGTTGTCATAGTAATCACCCCCGTTGACTTTGCCGGAATAGAGTGAATTATAGCAACTTATTAACTTTTATTCAAATTAAAGTTTCGTCTATCTTCCCACCCCCATATTTATCTATTCCCGCCCGCCACCCTTTAAGGAAGGGCTAAAGCCCTTTTTGCCCCCTATTCCCGTTGGACACAACTATGGGATTTGTGTTTTAATTAAATTTTAGATTTTGCCGAAAGGGATTAGCCTTGGATTTTGACTGGGAAGACATAGGCGGCATCTTAACCTATCTGGTACCGGTGCTTATCTTCATATTGATTAATGTTTTCTTCAGGAAACAGCAGGAACAGAAGAGGCAACAGCAGGTAGTGCGCAGCCTGCTATCGGAAATAGACTATAACCAGAAGCTCATGGAAACCTTTCTCTTCAAGTGGCAGTCGAAGAAGTTTAAGACCGGCACCTGGAAAAGCAACAGGGATAAGATGGATTATATAGACCAGGGTTTGCACAATATCCTGGTCGGGGCCTATGAGATTGCTGAAGAATTTAACAGTGAGATAGAGACCGCCAAAAAGCACAAGTCGTCGAGCTATCTGGCCGGTGTTCAGGTGGACAGGTTAAAAGAGCCACTGGCCAAGAGCAAGCAGGGATTAAAGGAATGGCTGGAGCTGGATAAGAGGGCTAAAGAGCTGCCTAAGCCAGGCGGCAAAACTCACTAAAGCTATAGACTTAATCTACTTTTTGAACTTCTTGGTGTAGTCGACAAGCTTGCCCCGGCGGAAACCCGAACGCTCAAACAGGCTCTGTAGCTGGTCGTCTCTTTCGTCAATCATTATCCGTACGGCATTGAGCTTTTTCTCCTGGCAGGTCTCCGCCAGGGCATCGACCATCCGGGTGGCGATACCCTGCCGCCAGTAGTCAGGCTCAACGCCCAGAATGTGAATCATCCCCTCTTCGGAAAATGGTTCCCCGAAATAGTCTCGCCGGGCCAGCAGAAAGCCCTGCACCTCGCCATCGACTTCAGCGACAAAGCTAAGATCGGGGATTTTGCCCAGGTCTCCGATAATCAAATCGGTATAGGTAGCCGCCCTGCGCACCCCGGTTATTTTACTGTCGATGGCTAAAACTCTGTCGATATCCATGGGTTCCATGGGGCGAATCCTTATCTTGCTTTCTCCTCTTTCAGTAGCACTCATGGCAACTCCTTTCAGATTACGGGGTGCTTTTTGCGTATGCACCGTATTATCCGCTTTTTTCGGCTTTTGTCAATAGCCTATTAGCCTAGCGCCGGGAGTTTCTGGCGGGCAATGCGGTGGCAATCTTGCCCCATCTTCGGGCGTGGGCCTGCCTTAGCCGCCGGAGGTCTGCCTGAACCGGGGCTGAGGTGATAGCTTCTATGGTCATCAGCACCCCGTCCTCCCGGTTATCGGTGTAGTAGTTGCGGCGCAGACCCACCTCAATGAAGCCGTACTTGGCATAGAGGCTCTGGGCGTCCGTGTTGGAGGCGCGCGCCTCCAGGGTCATAAGGTGGGCGCCCAGCTCCAGGGCCAGGTCTATCAGTGCGATGAGTAGTAGCTCTCCCATCCCCTGGCGGCGATAGCTCTCCCGCACGGCGATGTTGGTTATGTGGGCCTCCCCGGCCGTCAGCCAGATGCCGGCAAAGCCCAAAATGTACTCCCTTGCCGGTGGCTGGGGTTCGTTGCCAGAGGGATTGTGGTGGTTAAAACGAAGCCTCAATCTGGCTATCAGCCCCCAAAGGCCTGTCGTTGGGTCGGCCTTCGGCGCTGGGGGCTCATATTTCTGCTCGTCGTCGCAGGCCACGATGTAGTGGGCCAGGCCGTTCTTCAGCTCCCGCTGGTAGTTGGGCGGCGGCCACAGGGTGGGGAAGGCTTCGTGGTCAATCTCGTTGACCTGGGGGAGGTCCTGCTGGCACATCAAGCGTAACTTAAAAGCCAAGTTTTTATTCCTGTGAAATATAAATTATGTGGTATTGTAGCATAAATTTGTGTTTTCTTCCCCCCACCCATATTTATCTTTCCCCACCCGCCGCCCTTTAAGGAAGCCCTCCACTCTCCGCTTGACATAACACTAAAAACAAATCCCAGCTTCCCCCCACGATGGAATTGTTTCCCCGTTTTTGCTATCTTTTTGCTATTTGCTTCGTTATACTATATGCACAGGATAACGCCAGAATCGCCGCTTGAAGCGGCTGGGAGTTGTCAGGTGCAAGACGAGGAAAGCCTGGTGCGCCGGGCGCAAAAGCATGACCAGGAAGCTTTTGCCCAGCTATATGAAGAATATTTTGACAGGATTTACCGCTACATAACCCTGAAAATAGGAGATGCGGTGGAGGCAGAAGACTTGACTCAGCAGGTCTTTCTAAACACACTCCGGTCCATCTCTTCCTTCAAGTGGAGGGGCAAACCCTTCTCCGCTTGGCTCTACCGTATCGCCCACAATCAGGTGGTTGATTATTTTAGAAAGAAGAGGAGGACGGCGATGCCGCTGGAGGAAAATCTGGTCAGCGGTGGCGATAATCCCCAGCAGGTGACTGAGCGCAAGCTGGATATAGAGCGGGTGCTCTCGGCTGCCCGGCATCTGACCGAAGCTCAGCGCGAGGTGATTTCTCTCCGGTTTACCAGCGAGCTTTCCATCGCCCAGGTAGCCGGGGTCATGGGCAAAAGCCAGGGGGCGGTAAAGGCGCTGCAGCACAGCGGCATAGTCGCCCTGCGTAAGGCGCTATCGGTGACGGAAAATGAATAACAAAGAGTTCGATAATATCTTAAACGAATGTCTGGAGCGGCTGCTGGTCAAAGGAGAAAGCCTGGAGCAGTGCCTTGAGCGTTACCCCCAGCAGGCCGCCGAGCTAAAACCGCTATTAGAGACGGCTCTAGCGGCCAAAGAGGCGTCGGCTATTCAGCCCCGCCCCGATTTCAGGGCCAGGGCCAGGTACCAGTTCCAGTCGGCGCTACAGGAAACGGCCTCTCGTAAGAGCCGCCTGTCGTGGGGCTGGTTCCCGCGGTGGGCAACGGTGGTGGCCATAGTTCTCGTCCTGGTGCTGGCCGGGGGAGGCACGGTTTTTGCCGCCGAAAGCAGCATGCCCGATAGCCCCCTCTATTCGGTAAAGCTGGCCACCGAGCAGGTGCGGCTGACGCTGACCCCGTCGCAGATGGGCAAGGCCAGGCTGTGTGCCGAGCTGGCCGACCGGCGTGTGACCGAGATAGCCTATATGGCCGGTAAGGGTGACGCCGGGCAGGTAGAGCTAATCACCCGCCGCCTCGATGAGAAACTGGAATTGCTGGTGGTTCTGATTGAGGGGAGGGGAGGGCTGAGCCTGCCGGGAATGCTGATGGCGCCACCGCCAGATACCGGAGAAGCTGAAGCCCCGCCGGTACCGCCGCCAGCCGAGGATACCGCGCCCCCGCCGGAAGCCTCACCACCAGCAGTGATAACCGAGCCGGGGAAGGGTTGGGGTGGAAAGGATGCTGATGATCTGGATGGCAATCGGGTTCGGTTGAGGAACACGCTGGTGTCTGATGCCGCTCATAACCGGGTGGTGCTGCGCGCCGCGCTGGACGAGATGCCGGAGTCGGTAAAGCCCGCCCTGCGCCGGGCGATTGTGGTATCGGAAGACGGCTATGAGGAAGTCCTCGAAGCTCTTGAGGCTTTAGAATAGGCAACCTTTTTCTTTGAAATTCCCTTAAGTCGCCGCTAACCATTCGGCGGCTTTTTCGTTATATATAGGTGGAATAAAAAATTTCAAGGAGGCAAGCGATGAAAAAGTATTGGTTGGTGGCGGTGAGCCTGGTCCTGGTGCTGGCAGTGGTCGGCTTTAGCGGCTGCACCGGCAGCCCGACCACTATCGGCACGGTGGATATAAACAGCCAGCAGTCGGGTATCTGGGTCAACGGCACCGGCGAGGTCACCGTAACCCCGGATATCGCCACCCTGTCTCTGGGCATTGAAGCTCAGGCGGATACGGTAGCCGAAGCTCAAGAGCAGGCGGCTGTAGCCATGGAAGCGGTGATGGCAGCCCTGGCTGACAACGGTGTGGCTGAAAAGGATATCCAGACCCGGCATTTCAGCATTTACCAGGTAACCCGCTGGGATGATTTTAAGGATGAGCAGGTTGTGGTTGGCTACCGGGTGACCAACATGGTAACCGCCAAGATAAGGGATATAGAGCAGGCCGGCCCCATTATTGATGCCGTTGCCGCTGCCGGCGGAGACTACACCCGCATCAATAACATCAGCTTTTCCGTAGATGACCCCACCCCCTACTATGAACAAGCCCGCCAGAAGGCGGTGGCCGATGCCAAGGCCAAGGCCGAGCAGCTGGCCGACCTGGCCGGGGTTAATCTGGGTAAGCCCACCTACATCTCCGAGGGCACCATATATCCTCCCATTGTCTATCGAGACGCAGGGATGGAAGCAATGGCACCAGCACCCACTACTCCCATCAGCCCCGGGGAGATAGAGCTCAGCCTTACCGTTCAGGTGGCTTACGCCATTGCTGACTGAGTATATAGGAGGTTTTAAGATGAAAAAACTCTTGGATATTATCCAGCTGATTCTAATCGCCGGGAGAAAGCCTAAACTACAGGAGGTTAAAGTAAGATGTCGGTTTTAAAAGTAGCTGTAGCGTCAATCATAGCCCTCAGTCTGGTCTTGGGCCTGGCTCTTCCTGCACTGGCCGCCCCGGATGAGTCTTTCCCCTGGACTGAAGATTTCCAGGCCAGTATAGTCAGGGGCACGGTAACCGAGGTTGATGAGGAAAACCAGGCATACTTCAAGGTTCAGTCTGGGGAAGACGAGATAAGCATAAGAGTGGATGAGAATACCAGGTACTTCATGCTGGATGTTTCCGGAAGGATTACGGCTCTGGCCCAGCAATTCAGACTTCGCAACCAGGCAGAGGTTGGAACTCCAGAAGAGCAGGGCCTGAGGTTAAGGCTTCACAACCAGGCAGAGTTCGGCGCTCAGGGTGAGCAGGGCTGGGGTGCGCAAAACCGGGTGCGGGCGGTGGTTGAAGCCCGCAATCAGCAGAGGCTTCAGAACCGGATAGCGCAAACGGAAGATGTGCCCCTCCCCGAACCGGCAATGCGCCGTCCCTTTGGCGCTGGGGCTGAATTCAGTGATATTGAGGTCGGCGATAGGGTGGTGGTCTGGCTGGCCAACGGCGAAAACCTGGCCAAGTGGGTGCTGATTATGAAGCCGGCCGCCCGCGCCCATGTCGGCGGCACCATCACCGAGCTTACTTCGGAAACCATTGAGATAACCCCTGAAGACGGCAGGCCGGTGACTCTGCGCTATAACGAGGACACGGTGTT
>JAUWGI010000108.1 GCA_030606505.1 Deltaproteobacteria bacterium | reverse complement strand
AAGCCCGGCTTCGGGCTAACTATGGTCTTGATGCTAAAGGTATAGCCAGACAGGCATTGGAATTATTTCCCAACCACCAATAAGGAGATAAGGCTTTGCATATAGTGGATAATTTAGAGCTAATCAAAAAAATCTCCACCCCTTCCCCCAGCAAAATTGTACTATTAGTCATAGATGGCCTGGGCGGATTACCAAATCCCAAGACAGGCAAGACCGAACTGGAGACGGCCAACACCCCCAACCTGGACCAGCTGGCAGCCAATAGTATCTGCGGCCTCATCGACCCGGTAAGCCCGGGAATAACCCCCGGCAGTACCCCGGGGCACCTGGCTCTCTTTGGCTACGACCCGGTCAAATTCAATATCGGTCGGGGGGTGGTGGCAGCACTGGGGATAGATTTTGACTTAAAGCCGGAAGATATAGCCGCCCGGGGCAACTTCTGCACGGTGGATGAGGCCGGACTGGTCACCGACCGCCGGGCAGGGCGCATCCCAACGGAGGAGTGCACCAAGCTGTGCCAACTGCTCGATGGAATAGCGGTAGAGGGGGTAAAGCTTTTCGTCCGGCCGGTCAAGGAGCACCGCTTCGTCGTCATCTTCCGGGGGGAGGGGCTGGCCCCCGAGGTCAGCGATTCCGACCCCCAGCAGACGGGAGTGGCGCCCGGGGCGGTTAAAGCCCTGAACCCGCAGGCCGATATGACGGCAACTATAGCTAATAAATTCGTAGCTCAAGCCAGAGCAATCCTGGCCAAGCACCATCCGGCCAACATGGTAATTTTACGCGGCTTCTCCCGGAAATCGAACCTCCCCACCATGGACGAGGTCTATAAATTAAAGCCGGCCGCCATCGCCGCCTACCCCATGTACCGCGGGCTGGCCAGGCTGGTCGGCATGCAGTTGCTTAAGACCGGCCCGGCTATAACTGAAGAATTTGATGCCCTGAAACAAAACTATGCCGATTACGACTTCTTCTTCCTGCATATAAAAGGGGCCGACTCCGCCGGCGAGGACGGCGACTTTGACCGCAAGGCCAAGGTTATTGAAGAAATTGACAGGGCTCTGCCCTCCCTGACCGGCCTTGAACCCGATGTCATCGTGGTCACCGGCGACCACTCCACGCCGGCATTGCTTAAAGGACACAGCTGGCATCCGGTGCCCGTACTGCTCTATTCCCGGTGGTGCCGCGCCGACAAGGTAGGGGGGTTTTCCGAACAAGCCTGTATTATGGGCGGACTGAGCAGATTCCCGGCTATCCAGATTATGCCCCTGGCCATGGCTAACGCTCTAAAGCTGGCTAAATTCGGGGCTTAGGGGGTTAAAATGCGCATCCCGATGATTGCCGGTAACTGGAAGATGAACACCACGGTAGACGAAGCCGTAGTGCTGGTCAAAGAGATGCGCCCGGAATTAGACCGGATAGACAACGTGGATAAGGTAATATGCCCGCCCTTCGTCTCTCTGGCCGCGGTAAAGGAACTCCTTAAGGGAAGCTCGATAAAGCTGGGGGCGCAGAATCTGTACTTTGAGGAAAAGGGGGCTTATACCGGAGAGATTTCACCGCTGATGCTGGCCGAACTCTGCCAGATGGTTATTATCGGCCACTCCGAGCGTAGGCAGTATTTCAACGAGACCGTAGAGCTGGTAGATAAAAAGGTGCAGGCGGCGCTTAAAGTCGGCCTCAAGCCCATTCTCTGCGTCGGGGAAACCCTTAAAGAAAACGAGGCGGGAAAGACCGAAGAGATCTTAACCAAACAGCTAAGCTCACCTTCCGGCCGAGAATACTATCTCGGTGGCTCGACCTTAGCCTATGAGCCTATCTGGGCTATCGGCACCGGCCGGGCGGCCAGTGGTGAGCAGGCCAACCAGACCATCGGCTTTATCCGCCAGCATATCGCCGGGCAATGCGGCCGGGAAATCGCCCAGGCAGTGCGCATTCTCTATGGGGGCAGCGTCATTGCCGCCAATATCGCCGAGTTCATAAAGCAGCCGGAGATAGACGGCGCCCTGGTCGGTGGAGCCAGCCTCAAGGCAAACGAATTTTTGGGCATAGTCAAGCAAACCTCAGAAATCAAGCGGGTAAAATGAACCGTCTACTGGCGGTAGTTGGCCCTACTGGCGCGGGTAAGAGCCGGCTGGCTCTCCGTCTGGCTAAAGCCCTTGACGGGGAGATAGTCAGTGCCGATAGCCGGCAGGTCTACCGCCATATGAATATCGGCACGGCCAAACCCACCACGGAGGAGCAAGCGTTAGTCCCCCACCACCTGATTGATGTCGTCAACCCTGATGAAGATTTCAGCCTGGCGCAGTATCAGCAGCTTGCCTATAAAGCTATCGAAGATATCCACCGGCGTCACAAGCTGGCGCTATTAGTCGGCGGCAGCGGACTATATGTGTGGTCGGTGCTGGAGGCCTGGAAAATACCGGCTGTAGCCCCCGACCCGGAATTCAGGCGCCATCTGGAGACGAAGGCGGCCGGAGGAGGGGAGGACGAGCTTTATCAGGAGCTAGCCCGGCTTGACCCGGTGGCGGCGCAGAGGATTGACCCCCGTAACGTGCGCCGCACCATAAGGGCGCTTGAGGTACACCGCAGTGCTGAGCTGCCCATTTCCCGGCTTCAAGGTAAGGCGGTACCATCGTTTAATACTCTGATAATCGGTCTGACCGCCGAAAGGCAAGAGCTATACCGCCGCATTGACCTGAGGGTGGACGAGATGATTAAGCGAGGGCTGGTGGACGAGGTCAAGCATCTGATGGAGCGGGGCTATAATGCCAGTCTGCCGGCCATGTCCGGCATCGGCTATAAGCAGATTATCCTGTTTCTCAAGGGCGAGATGCCCCTGGCAGACGCCGTCCAGCAGACCAAGTTTGAGACCCACCGGCTGGCCCGCCATCAGTATAGCTGGTTTAGGCTAAAAGATGTTAGAATAGGGTGGTTCGATATCCAGAAGGAGAAAGAGGCCAAAATCCTGGCCCGGCTTAAAAAGAGCTATCAGGAACAAGCATGAAGTTCACCAAGGTGCAGGGTTCCGGAAACGATTTCGTGCTTTTGGAGGCTGATGAATCCCGGCGCGACTGGTCACGGCTGGCGATAGCCATGTGCGACCGCCACTTCGGCATCGGCGCCGATGGCCTGTTGCTGGTTTTACCTTCAAACAAGGCCGAATTCAAAATGCGCATGTTTGACCCGGACGGCTCCGAGGCCGAAGCCTGCGGCAACGGCTTAAGGTGCCTGGTCAAATACATTCTGGAA
>JAUWGI010000003.1 GCA_030606505.1 Deltaproteobacteria bacterium | reverse complement strand
CGTTTGAGATGCCGCCCGAGGTCGAGGGGGTTAAAGTCCTCGACCCGTTTGAGTTTGACCTGTTTGACATAGATACTAAAGAGATAAAGAGGAGGCGTAGTCCAAAATGAAAATGGAGGGGAAGTTTACCATGAAGGCGCCGATCCAGAAGGTGTGGGATTTCCTGCTTGCGCCAGGAACCCTGGCTTCCTGTATCCCCGGCGCGGAGAAGATGGAGGCGATTGATGACAAGACCTGGGAAGGGACGGTCAAGCAGAAGGTGGGGCCTATCACCGTTAAGCTGGGCTTTACCCAGACCCTGACCGAGGTCGACCCGCCCAAGCACGTCAAGGCGGTGGGGCGGGGTGCCGCTGCCGGCGGTGCCGGCACCTTTAGTCAGGAGACCATCGTTGACCTGACCGAGATTGCCGGCGGCGAGGTGGAGGTGGCCTACAGCTCCAATGTGAGTATGGTCGGCCGGCTGGCTACCTTCGGCGAGAGAATAATGCGCGCCAAGATCAACAAGATTGGGGGGCAGTTTACCCAAAACCTGCAGGAGAAGCTGAAGAGCGAGCTGGGTCAATAGATATTTTAGAACGGAGGCTTGAAAGTGATTAAAGCTACTAACTCAGGGAGGTCGGGCTAATGATAAAAGATTTTGAACATTTCGCCCCCAAGACGCTTAAAGAAGCCCTCGCCTTGCTGGCCAAGTACGGGGATGACTGCAAGGTAATCTGCGGGGGGCAGTCGCTGCTGATCCTGATGAGGCAGGGGCTGGTCGCCCCCAAGTATATGGTCGATATCAAGGGTATATCCGAGCTGAACTATATTAAGGACGAGAAGGACGGGCTGAAAATCGGTGCCACCACCACCCACCGGGCTATAGAAAAATCGCCGGTAATCAAGAAGAAGTACCCGGTGTTGGTCGAGATGGAAACTCGTTTAGCCTCGATTCAGACCCGCAACTGGGGCACCATCGGCGGTAATATCTGCCACGGCGACCCGGCCGGAGACCCGGTACCGGTATTAATTGCGCTTAACGCTACCCTGACCGTGGCCGGTGCCAAGGGTAAGAGAAGTATGCCGGTGGAGAATTTCAGCCTGGACTACTTTGAGGTTGACCTTAAAGACGGCGAACTGCTTACCGAGATTCAGATACCGGTGCCCCCACCCCGCACCAGCACCGTCTATACCAAATTTAATATTATAGAGAGCGATTTGGCCACCGTGAGCGTGGCGGCTTCGGTGACCCTGGGCTCCGGCGACGGCGTCTGCCAGAACGTGCGCATCGCCCTGGGGGCGGCGGCACCGATGGCCATCAGAGCCAAGAAGGCGGAGAAAGTGCTCAAGGGGAAGAAGATTACCGAGGCTCTGCTTAGCGAAGCCGGCGAGGTTGCCGCTACCGAAACGGAGCCGATATCCGATATCGCGGCTTCGGAGGAGTACCGGCGGGAGCTGGTTAAGGTTCTGGTGCCCAGAATGACTAAGGAAGCCCTGGCCAGGGCCAAGAAGGCTTGAGAGGGAGAGTGACGAGATGAAAAAAGAGCTGAAATTTAAAGTTAACGGCCAGCCTTACGATATTTTCGTAGAGCCCAAAAAGCTGCTGGTAGAGGTGTTGAGAGACCTCGTCGGCTTGACCGGAACCAAGAGAGGCTGTAACAGCAGCTCCTGCGGGGCCTGCACCGTAATGCTCAACGGCATGGCGGTCAAGTCCTGCTCGGTGCTGGCCCTCCAGGCCAACGGCGCCGAGGTGGTGACCGTGGAGGGACTGGCTACAGGCAATAAGCTGAGTCCCCTGCAAAAAGCCTTCCTCGACCACGGTGCTTACCAGTGCGGCTTCTGTACCCCGGGAATGCTGATGTCGTCTACGGCCTTGCTTGCCGAGAACCCGAAGCCCACCAAGCAGCAGATGAAAGAGGGTATTGACGGCAACATCTGCCGTTGTACCGGCTATAACAGCATTATCCGAGCCGTAACCGCGGTGGTTAAGGGTGAGTATAAGGAGGCGAAATGAGCGAATATTCAGTAATCGGTAAACGGGTGCATAATGTCGACGGAACCGAAAAAGTAACCGGTAGCGCCAAATACACCTTCGACGTGGTGATGCCTAACATGCTCTACGGTAAAATCCTGAGAAGCCCCTACCCCCACGCCAATATTCTCAAGATTGACACCCGCCGGGCCAAGCGGCTGGTCGGGGTGAAGGCGGTGGTTACCGGCAAGGACACCCTGGGGCGTAAACAGGGCATCTGGCGGCGTTTTCCCGAGCTATGTGACGAGGAAATCCTCTGCCGTGCCAAGGTCCGCTACATCGGTGATGCCGTGGCCGCCGTGGCCGCCATCGACGAGGATACCGCCGAGGAGGCGCTGGACCTGATCGATGTTGAGTACGAGCCGTTGCCGGCCGTTTTCGACCCCATGGATGCCATTAAAGAGGGTGCGCCCCAGATTCACGAAGGTGTTGAGCTCAATATTAATATAAACCGCCATATTGAGTGGGGCGATGTCGACGAGGCTTTTGAGAAGTGCGACCACATCCGTGAAGATAAGTTTAAATGCTCGTCGCAGGCCCATGTCTGCATGGAGACCCACGACGCCGTAGCCAGCTTCGGCCACAACGGCAAGCTCGAGGCGTGGACCTCAAGCCAATCCTCATATTACATCCAGCGGCTGTATGCCGATATGCTGGATATGAACGAGAGTGACATCAGGGTGCATAACCGGCATACCGGCGGCGGTTTCGGCAGTAAGTTTGAGCTGGATTCGGCCCAGTTCTGCGCCGCCATTCTTTCCCAGAAGCTGTGCCGGCCGGTGAAGATAGTTTTAACCCGGGAAGAGGAGTTCACCGCTACCAAGCGCCGCACCCCCATGTACTATTTCCTTAAGCTGGGAGCCAAGAAAGACGGCACCATGCTGGCTAAGGAGGTCAGGGTTATTACCGAGGGCGGCGCCTATACCGCCATGGGGGCTACCGCTCTCTACCTGACCGGTTTCTTCTCCTCGTTCCCCTATAAGTATCCCAACTACCGCTACGATGGCTACCGGGTCTATACCAATACCGCCACGACCTCAGCCATGCGTGGTTTCGGCGCTCCCCAGTCTACCTTTGTCGGCGAGTCCCAGCTGGACATGATGGCCGACGACCTGGGGATAGACCCTGTTGAGCTCCGGCGCAAGAACGGCATGACGCCTAACTACGAGGTGCCGGGACAGGCCTTTATCCAGAGCTGCGGGCTGCACCAGTGCCTGGATAAGATTGAGGAGCACATCAAGAAGCAGGGCAAGCTGCCCCCCAACCACGGCATCGGTGTATCCGCCTACGGCTTTATGTCCGGCGGTATCTTTAACTGGTTTAATACCCCCTACGCCTTCTCGGCGGCGTTGGTCAGGATAAATATCGACGGCAAGGTTGATGTCTATACCGGCGCCTGTGATATGGGCCAGGGTTCCAATACCACCCTGAGCATGATATGCGCCGAGGAGCTGGGAGTGCGTCTTGAGGATGTCCGGATATTCTCCGGCGATACCGGCATCTGCCCGCCCGACCTGGGCGCCTGGGGCAGCCGGCAGACGCTGATGAGCGGCAACGCCGTTAAGAGGGCCGCCGCCGAGTGTAAGCAGCAGCTCATTGAGTTCGCCGCCGCCAAGATGGGGGCTAACATTGTCTACGACCTGGATATCAAGGACCGCTGGGTCCACCTGGTTGACCGCCCGGAGAGGGGCGTCTCCTATTTTGATATCGTTAAAGAGACGATAAGGGGCAAGGACGGCGTGGCTATCATGGGGCGGGGACACTATACCCCCCACCGCAAGGGGATGATATCTCCCGCCTACAGCTTCGGCGTGCAGGCGGCTGAGGTGGAAGTGGACCCCGAAACGGGCCGGTATAAGCTGGTCAACGTTACCACCGCCCATGAGAGCGGCACCGTAATCAACCCTCTGGGTATTGAAGGGCAGCTGGAGGGAGCCATTATGATGGCCGGAGGCTATGGCTTCTGCGAGGACCAGCCCATGGACGAGGGTAAGATACTTAACCCGTCCATTGCCGATTACAAGCTCATCCGCTCCCTGGATATGCCCGAGACCGATATTCTGGAGATTGATACCTATGAGCCCGAGGGGCCGTTCGGGGCTAAAGAGGCCGGCGAGGGGCTGACCAATCCCACCGCCGGGGCTATCGGTAACGCAGTTTATAAGGCCGTGGGCGTTAGAATCTATGATCTGCCCATAACCCCGGAGAAGGTTCTCAAAGCCCTTAAAGAGAAAGAGAAACAAACGAAGAAGGCTAAAAAATAAGGCGTTGACTTAAACCAGGGGGAGGTCTGCTATGAGCTATCACTGCCCGGTGTGTAATAAGGTTTCCAACAAGAGCGCCCTTGATTTAGCCCGCCATATGATCGGGCGGGGGGATAAGGTGCACAGGGACTGGATTACCTCCAAGGGTTTCAAGTACTCGGAGTTGCTTGCCTTGCAGTTCAAGTCTTTCGGCGGCGAGGGTTTTAAGGCTCTGGCCGAGGTGCTGGAGAAGGAGACCAAGGTTAAGGATTAGCACCCCTTTAGTAGCCTTATCGGCAGTTGGTAGATGATGTTGCACGACATCATAATCGTTGGTGCCGGACCGGCGGGGAGCCGTATCGCCCAGAGGTTGAGCCAGCTTGGCTATGGTGTCGTTGTTGTTGAGAAGAACCTCTCGTTCGGTGACGACATCTGCTGTACCGGCATCCTCAGTCAGGAATGCCTCAGCGCCTTCGGCCTTGATAACGGCCTCGTCTTGAGGCAGGCCAGCTCGGCCAAGTTCCTGGCTCCCTCCGGGGAATACTTCAGGCTGTGCCGCCAGTCTCCCGTGGCTGCTATCGTTGACCGGGCTCGTCT
Organism: Deltaproteobacteria bacterium; assembly: GCA_030606505.1. GTDB lineage: Bacteria > Chloroflexota > Dehalococcoidia > Dehalococcoidales > BS750m-G39 > JABMRW01. Next base: position 16,043 of record JAUWGI010000003.1, on the reverse strand, counting down.
TAACGTGCACCTGGCTGAAATGGCTGAGGCGAGCGGCGCCCGCTACCTTTTCGGCGCTAAAGCCAGCGACATCCTGCCTCAAGCTGATGCCGTTGAGGTGAGAATTAACGGTCAGTCCGACGAGACAGTTCTCAGGGCTAAAGCCGCTGTTATCTCTACCGGCTTTGGTTCCACACTACCGGCCCGGCTGGGGCTGGGGGAAATAAAGCAGTTCGTCCTCGGCGCTCAAGTTCAGGTGGCTATCAACGGCATCGATGAGGTGGAGGTCTACTTTGACCAGAAGCTGACCCCGGGCGGATTTGCCTGGCTGGTGCCTACCACCGACGGCCGGGGACTGGTCGGCCTGCTTACCCGGGGCCAGGCCGATAGCTCCCTGGAAAATCTGCTTACGTCCCTGTCGGCTCAGGGTAAGATTGCCTCTAACCAGGCGGCACCTAGCTATGATGTTGTCCCCTTAAAACCTCTGCCCCGAACCTGCGCTGACCGGGTGCTGGTGGTGGGTGAGGCGGCGGGGCAGGTGAAGCCAACCACCGGCGGGGGTATATATTACGGGCTGCTGTGTGCCGATATCGCCGCCGGGGTGCTCCAGCAGGCCTTTAAGGCTGACGACTTTTCGGTTAAAGGTCTGGCCGCCTATGAGGATAGATGGCGGGCCAGATTGAACCGGGAGCTGGTTATCGGCTACTGGGCCCGGACCTTGCTGGCCAACTTGAGCAACCGCCGCATCGACCGCCTGTTCCGGCTGGCCGGCAAAAAGGGATTGGCCGAGCTTATCGCCGACGGCAACAGTTTCTCCTTCGACTGGCACGGCCGGCTCCTGCTCAAGATGGTCGGTTCGCTGCTGCCTTTCTAGAAAGTTCAAAACCAGGTTCCGGTTTAAGGAGGCGACGATTTACAGCCTGAGGGAACTTTTGGAGAGGGCTAATTACATCCTCCAGAGGGAGGGGTTGCTGCCCTTGCTCGGGCGGGGGTTTATCTTCCTGACAGGTTACCTCTTCCAATATGGAGCTTATTATTTATATGAGTATTCAGTGGAGGAAAGAGACGAGGCTGACTTTTTGCCCAAAATACAGGACTTCACTTTCAAGATAGTTGCCACCAATCAGCAAGCCGATGAACTGGCTGCTGCTGGTCTTGACCTTAGCTCGCATGTTATCAATGTCAGGCAGAGGTTGAACAAAGGGGCAATAGCCTTTTGTGTTCTCATTGATGGTGAGCTTGCCTACGTCGGTTGGGTGGCTATGACTGAGGAAGCAAAGAAGAGCCTCACCCACTTGCCTATAAGAGTTGGCTTCTCAAGTAACGAGGCATACACTGGAGCTATCGTGACAAATCCAAAATACCGGAGAGTGGGGCTCATGGGCTATGTCTATTTCAAGAAATTGCAGTTTCTGAGAGAGATGGGGAGGATAGCAGTCCGGGCTGTGGTGGCTACGAATAATGTTGCGGTCCAGCAATTATATACCAAGCTTGGTGCCAAGCGGTATGCCGAAGCACGCTACTTAAAACTCCTATGGTGGAGCTCCTGGAGAGAAACGCCGATTATCCAGGTTCCGCCTGACGGGTCAGACAGCTTCTCCGCTACCGCTTGACCGCCAGTACTGCCGGTTCTCTGCCCTTTACCCCGCAGAGCAAAACCTTTATACTAATTCCGCAAAATGAGTGTGAGCCAGCCGGAAATTTTAATCATACTCCCCACGCTGAACGAGGAGCCGACCATTGGCAGGGTGATTGACGAGATACCCCGAAAAGCCCTGGAGGGGGCGGGGTATAAAGTCCAGCTGCTGGTGGTTGACGGTAACAGCGCCGACAGGACCAGGGAGATTGCCGCCGAAAAGGGCGCCAGCACTATTATCGAGCGGCGCAGGGGCAAGGGTGTTGCCGTGAGTAAGGTTTTAGGCTCGGTGGAAGCCGATTTTATCTTTATGCTTGACGCCGACTTTACTTATCCCGCTGGCTATATCCCCGATATGCTGAAGTTGCTGAGCGAGCACCACGCTGTCATCGGCTCGAGAATGAGGGGGTGGCGGGAGAAGGGGGCTATGAGCCGACTTAACCTGGTAGGCAACTACCTGCTCAGCCTGATAGCTACCGTGTTCTACGGCAAAAAGATAAGCGATGTCTGCTCCGGCTTCTGGGGGTTCCGGGGGGAGGTGGTAAAGGATTTAAGCTTGCGGGCTACCACCTTTGACCTGGAGGCCGAGATATTCAGCCAGCTGACCAGAAGGGGCTATACCATAGCTGAAATTCCTGTTGATTACCGGCGGCGCTTGAGCCCGCCCAAGCTGAGGTCACTGAGGGACGGCACCAGAATCGGCTGGGCGCTGATAACCAGAAGGTTCCGCCGCCTGGGTGAACCGGGGGAGAAGGGGAAAGAGGGATGAAAAGTCCCCTGGTATCTATAGTTACCACCGGCTATACCCTGGACCGGCTTAAAGATATCACCGAGCTGCTGGATAGTATAAACGCCCAGACCTATAAAAATACCGAGACCTTAATCGTTGCCGAGAGACTGCCGGAGCTGGCTGACGGCATTAAAAAATATATCGCCGAGAAGGGCTATGCCAATATGCGGGTGCTGTTTAATGAGGGAGAGTGGGGGTCTTACCCCTCCCGCAACCTGGCTATCGGGGAGGCCAAAGGAGATATTATCGCCTTTGTTGATGATGACGCAATTCCCTTCCCCGACTGGGTGGAGCAAACGGTGAAGGTCTATGATGATGATGGCTCGATAATCGGCGTTACCGGCCCCATCCTGCCCCTGTGGCAGGATAAGTCGATGGAGTGGTTTCCCCGTGAGCTTTACTGGATATTTTCCTGCACCTACCGGGATGTGATCGAGAGGACCGAGGTGAGAAACGGCTACTGCACCAACCTTTCTTTCCGCCGGGAGGCCTTTGACAGCTGCGGCCTGTTTAAAACCAGCCTGGTGGGGGAGGGGTGGGGCAAGAGTGACTGGCAGCAGCCGGCGGCCCAGGAGACCGAGTTCTGCCTCAGAGTGAAGCAGGGCACCGGTAAGCGAATTGTCTATGACCCTGATGTCAGGGTGCGGCATAAGGTCTATGGCTACCGGCTGAGCAGCCGGTTCCTGGCCCGGCGGGCTTACTGGGAGGGCTACGCCAAGGCGATGCTTAAAAGCCTGTACCGTGCCGATGACGGAGAGGTGCTGTCGACCGAGTACGAGCTGCTGCGCCGTATTTTATTGGAGCGCCTGCCGCAGTCGCTGGGACGCCTGTTCCGCCAGCCGTCTACCGGCTGGCGCCAGCTTTGGGCGGTGGCCATTGTCCTGTCCGGCGTAGCCGGCGGTTACTTTAGCTATAGTGTTTTAAGCCTTTTCCGGCGGAGGGAGCCTGGTGGCGGTGGCTAATATCGCCCGATTTTCTTGCTAGACGGGTCTGCCTAAAGTATAATCAGCAGGTGCGCATCGATACCCGGTACATAGCAGAGCATATCAAAAGCCCTCTCTACCGCAACTCCTTTTTCCTGATGGTTAATACCGTGCTGACCTCGGGGCTGGGCTTCTTTTTCTGGATGGTGGTCGCCCGGTTTTATACCGAATCCGAGGTGGGGTGGGGGGCGGCGATAATATCATCCATCTCCCTGCTGGCTATGCTGAGCGTCCCCGGCTTCGGCGCCGCCCTTATCCGCTTTCTGCCTAAGGCGGAAAATCCCCAGGATATGATTAACTCCTGCCTTACCATCAGCGGGGCGATAGCGGTGGTGCTGGCGGTAATCTTTGTCGCCGGACTGGATGTCTGGTCGCCGGCTCTGGCCTTCATCAAGAGTAATATAATCTTCGCCGCCGCCTTTGTTTTCTTTGTTCTGGCCCAGGCGCTTTACGGGACGATAGCCTCTGTCTTTATCGCCCGGAGAAGGGCCGACTTTACCCTGTACAAGAGCGCCGTCTTTTCGCTGCTCAAGATTCCGCTGCCCATCTTCTTGGTTATCTTTTTCCATACCTTCGGCATCGCCGCCTCCTGGAGTATTGCTACCGCCGTGGCTCTGGCTGTAGCCTTATTTTTCTTCGTCCCCCGGGTCCAGCCGCACTATAAACCGGTGCCCAGCTTGAATCTGAGTATAATCGGCGGTATGTGGCGCTATTCCGCCGGCAGCTATCTTGCCCGCCTCTTTAGTGCCGCCCCGGTTCTGGTCCTGCCGGTAATGGTGGTTAACCTGCTGGGGGCGGAGCAGAATGCCTATTTCTACGTCGCCTGGATGATAGCCGGACTGCTATTTGCTATTCCGATGGCAGTGTCCCATTCCCTGTTCGCCGAGGGTGCCCACTTTGAGGAAGAATTGTGGGGCAATGTGACCAAGTCTCTTAAATTTGTCTTTATTATATTGGTCCCGGCGGTTATCCTGGTGCTGCTGTTTGGTAAATGGCTTCTTCTTCTCTTCGGCGAGGGCTATTCCGTAAGCGGTTTGCTGCTACTCAGGATTCTGTGTGTGTCAAGCCTGTTTGGTGGCATAATCAGGGTTTATACCAGTACCCTTCGCGTTGAAGATAGAATGAGGGAACTGGCGCTAATCTGGGGCTTCAGAGCCGTGGCCACCCTGCTCGGTAGCTACTTCGTTATGCTCATCTACGGCATGGTCGGCATCGGCTATGTCTGGTTTGCCGTCCAGGGGGTGGTTGGCATTTACGCTATCCTGGCAATGAGGGCGCGCTATCGTGCCGCTTCAGGCTTAAAGAAATAGGTTGCCCTATTCCGTAAATCTTTTCTTAAGATACCTTGAGGCGACTGGGGTAACAAGCCGGGAGGGTATAACTCCTCTCCGATATAGCTCAAGGGCGAAGTGAAAGGCTCTAGCCGTGAAATTTCTACCCTCGACTGTTGCCTTTGCCTTGAGAAACCTCTCCTCAGCGATTCTCTGGGCAGAGACTCTGGGGGTAACCTTCTCCCTCTCGGCAGCCTCGATTACTTCAGTGACCTGCTTGCTGATTTTTTGCTCTAGGAAGCTTCTGATAGAGTCTTCTTTTAGTCGGGTACGCTTCAGAAAAATTCCCAGCACACCGCCGCAGTTGGCCACAAAGTCGGGAATGACCAGGATCCTTCTCTTAAGCAGAATCGGCTCCGCCTCAGATGTGATGGGGACATTGGCTCCAGGGCTGATTATTCTAGCTGCTACCCGATTGGCATTATCCGGAGTGATGCTATAGGAATGGGCACAGGGGGAAAATATATCTACATCCAGCTCAACTAGTTGGCTCTTGTCTATTTTATTTCCCTTGTCAAATAAATTAACTACCTGACTGCCCACCTGGTCACGGAGTTTGATAAGTTCGCCTACATCCAGACCTGCCTCATCGTAGATTGCCCCCTGGCTGGTGGAAATAGCTACCACCCTGATTTTCCTCTCCCAGAACATTCGGGCGGCGGAGGCTCCCACACTACCGAACCCCTCAATAGCCACTGAAGCCTGCTTTAGGTCCAGGCTAACATGCTGGGCGGCAGCAACCGCTGCGGCAAACACAGTGATACCAGTATAAAAACCGGTCAGCGTAAAAGTTAAACCTCGTTGCTTGTGCTTCGCCTTGAGACCAATAGAGCTGAGCATGAACCTGATGTCCTCACTGGTTGTTCCCAGGTCTACAGCAGGTATATAGCGCTTGGTCTTGAGAAATGGCTCAAGTGCCTGACCGAAGTTCTTCAGTAACTCCCGTTTCCTGTCTGGGGGCATCTCCGGGTCAGCGGCAATTCCTGCCTTGGCTCCACCTAACGGTAGCCCGACAAAGCCGTGTTTCAAGGTCATCACCCGGGCAAGCTGAGTCATCAGCACCGGTGGAAGGTCAGGGTATATCCTTAACCCGCCGTAACAACGTCCGTTAACGATAGAATCTATCGCCAGGTATCCCCTGAGATTTGTCTCATTATTAATATTTACACTGATTAGGGTGCTCAAGATGTCTCCTCCTTTACTGCTTTTGCCGCAATATAGATACCGGTTAAGTACTTGGTTCTCCTTTTCTCCAAAGTGTCCTGTGAAGCCAGGATTTTTTCGATTAGGGGGTCAAACCTTCTGGCACTAAGCCTGTGTAACAAACGGGCAAGCCGCTTCAAGAAGAACATAGGCTGATGGACAATGGCAGTGGTCTCCTCCACGACAAAACCGATACTTTGTAGCGCCGACTTTAATTCCTTGATAGAGTAGGTTTTACCTATGAAAAATGGTGCCAGCCCCAGACGTATCCACAAGCGACGAAGCGGTTCACCCAGCTTGCCCTTGTTATCCATGGTAATGATCAGGGTGCCACCGACTCGCATGACACGGTATAGCTCTTTCAGGGCAACAATAATGTCCTTCTCGTCGGAGAAGTGGTCTAGAGTGGAATCAGAGATAACTAGGTCAATAGAATTGTTCTGGAGAGGGAGCTGCCTGACATCGCAGCAAAGGTATTTGCTACCATCCACACCGTGGTGGATAGCTTGTCTTTTTGCCTGCTCTACTGTTTCAGCAGAAATATCTATTCCGACCACATTACTATTGTTTGGAGCGATATCAAACAGAACTTGCGCCAAACCAGAGGCTTCGGGAAAAAGGTCGGTCTTTAAAATCCTCTGCTTGTTGCTTACCTCAGCCCATCGGGTTATTAAACCAAGGTAGGTCTTTCCCTTGTGCTCGGCCAGAAATTTATAAGTCGGGTGCCTCGTAAGCCATTGTTGGCGTCGCCGGGCAACCTTATCCCAGTATTTAGCTTCCTTACCCAGCATGCTCAAGTTGCTCCTCCTTTTACTGCCTTAACCGCAATATAGCGCCCGGTGAGGTATTTGATTTTGCTCCCCTCCAGCCGGTTGAGGCAGGCCAGCCCCTTTCTGATGGCATTGTCCAGTTTGCCCCGGCTTGAGTAACGCAGAGAGCGCTCTAGCCACCTGACCAGCCCGTCGGGGTGGGGGTAGTGGAGAATGGCCGTGTTTTCCTCGATAGTAAGCCCAATTTCCTTTAGGGCGCGTCTCAGGCGGGAAAGAGAAAGAGTCCGGCCGATAAAATAGGGGGCCAGCCCCAGTTTCATCCAGAGACGGGTGATGCAGTAGGGGGGGTAGGTGAGGTTGCTCTTGTTGTCTATGGTCAGTATTAAAGTGCCGCCGTTTTTTAGCACCCGCCCCAGCTCTTCCAGCGCGGTGATAATTTCCGCCTCGGTGGGGAAGTGGTCGAGGGTGGAGTCGGAGATGATAAGGTCGATGGAGTTATCCCGCAGCGGGAGCTGTTTGACATCACCGCAGAGATATTGACCGGCGTCCATGCCCCGCTTGAGGGCCTGGCTTCTGGCTTCGGCCACTATCTCAATGGAGACATCGATGCCGACTACATCGCTTTTGGCCGGAACGATATCAAAGAAAAACTGCTCCACGCCAAAGGCTTCGGCAAAGAGGTCGGTTTTTAGAATCTTCTGCCCGGCGGTTATCCTGGTCCATCTGGTTATTAGGTCGATATAGGTCTTTCTCTTCTGCTCGCCCAGAAGCTCGTTGGCATAGCCCTTGTCCGACCATCCCCTGGCCACCTCTCCCCAGTGTTCTGCTTCCTTATCCGGCATGCTCATTTCTTATGGCTTGAGGAGTAATTGCTGCCGATATCAAACCAGGGCTCGGTAAACGGGTAGCCGTGAACATGGTCAACCTCAATGAGGTGAGAGATGAAGCTGCCCAGATTGTCCCGCTTGCCGCTGGAGCAGTACCGGCCTAACAGGGGGAATATCCGGGGAGGGAAAATATAGCAGGCGGTGGCAATGAGGCTGGACTTGGGTTGAGCCGGCTTTTCTTCCAGCCCGGCCAGGCGGTGACCGTCCAGACGCACCACGCCGAACTGGCTGGCCCGGCTCTTGTCGCCGATATCGTGGACGGCAACCAGGGTGTTATTGCCATCATAGGCGGCAATAAACTGCGAGAGGTCGAACTCGAAGTAGTTATCACCGGCGATGACCAGCAGGTCTTCGTCAATGCCCCTGTTGCTAACCCAGAAGTTGAGCGAGCCGACGGCCCCCTTTTTCTGCTTGTCACTCCAGATTTCCTCGACGCAGAGATCTATGTCTCTATCCACCCCCTGCTGCCACTGACGGAAATCAGACTCAAACTTGAGGTTGGTGGAGACCATAATTTTTATGTTCCGGGGAACCCTGTCCACCAGGTGGCTCAATAACGGTTTGCCCTTGTACTCCAGCAGCGCCTTTGACTTGTTGGTGATGAGGGGGTAGAGTCTGGTGCCAAAGCCCCCGGCCAGTATCAAGCATTTCATGGCATTGAACAGATTACCATAGAGTTAGTTGTCGTGTCTATGAGCTAGAAATTGGGGGATTGCCCAGTTTTTAGAGTGCGTTTTGCTTCCCACCCTCCCACCCAATAGAGGTTTAACCTCTCTTAGATTCTTTTTGACGGGGGTTTCCCCACACCCTTTTCCTGCTTTTGGGCGTTTTATTTCCCACCCTCCCGCCCTACAGAGGTCAGACCTCTTTAACACCCCTTAAAACGGGGGGGATAAGAGCGAAACCTAATGGGTGGGGGGAAAAGGGGATGTCGTTACCACTGAATAGGGGTGGGGGAAGAAAGTTCCAGAAGCGGATACGGGGCCCCCGGAAAAACAAAGTTTTTTTGGGGTAAAGAGCTTATGAGGGTGGGTGGGTATGGGAAAATAAAGAACCGTTAGGGGGGATGGTAAAAAGGGCTTTAGCCCTATTCCTTAGAGGGTGGCGGGCGGGAAAAGATATAAGTGGGGGAGGGGTTTCCTTGCCCCGCCAGAGGGTTGATGCTAAAATGGTAAGCAATTTAGTTAGAGAGTGATTTTTTGAGTAGAGCTTCTTTAATTAAGACTATATTACTGGTCGCCATTATTGCCCTCGCCTTCTATATGGCTTTGTACCCCCGCCTCGATTACCCCTATCCCCTCCATGTGGATGAATGGATGCATCTGGGGCATACCACCCAGATTCTGAATACCGGTAGCCTTGATTACCCCCATCCCTTCCAGGGTGGCCAGTGGGAGGTGGGGGGGCACCCTGAGACGGGCTATTACATATGGTTCGGCACTGCCTTGCTGGCGACCGGCTCGCCCTGGCTGCTGCTTGCCCGCCTGATGCCGGCACTGGTTCTGGGCATAATAGCCTTTGTCGCTTACGCCTGGGGCAGAAAGCGGGGCTTCGGCTTGGAAGCCGCCTTTTTCGCTACCTTCATCCATACCACTGTCAGATTCCTGGGGCCAGCTTTTCTGGTTCCAGTGACGCTGGGGCTGGTCTTTTTCCCTCTGTGTCTGATACTGCTGGAGAAAATGGAGAAAGACTGGAGACCGCTGCCTTTAATCGTGATTAGCTTAGCCGCGCTGTTTCTCACTCATGGCACCACCGCTGTAGCCGTGGGCTTTGTCCTGGTGATTTACCTGATCTTTTACATTATCTTTTCCAAGAGCTCACTCCGGCAAGTGCTGCCATCCCTTACCTGCTTGCTGCTTGTCCCGCTCTCGGCTTTTGTTATCTTTCTGTGGAACCGGGCCTTTGTATTGAGAGAAATACAGAATATAATAAACGCGGAAAAGATACCATTACCGGCTATTCCGATTCCCCTGCCTCAGCTGGGCTATATAATGATAGCCCTGGCTGTTATCGGTTTTGGTTTTCTGATAGCCAGGGGCGGCTGGCGCAACTACGCCCTCCTGGTACCTACCGTTATCCTGCTTTTCTTTGTGCAGTTCTACCGGCAGTGGTTTGATGTAGGGCCCGATATCCTTTACGAAAGGGGCTGGCTCTATGTTATGCTCCTGATGGCTTTTATTGCCGGCTACGGCTTAAGCCAGCTGCGCCAGCTGGGTCTTGACTTCTTTAAGCGGTGGCGCTGGGGGGCGCTCCCGGTCTATGTGGCTCTGGCGCTGGTGGTGGCATTTTCCCTGGTTCTGAGGATTGATGGCTACGCCAAAGAGAGATATTACCACGTGATTAATGTTCCCACCTATCATGACTTTGTCTGGATTGGCCAAGAGTTGCCTCAAGATTCTATCGTTCTGCTTAACCCCTACGTTGCCTGGTCTTTTGTCCCCATAAGCGGGGGGCAATATACTTATACCGCCAAAGCCTACCCCTGGGGAGTTGAGGAGTCAATGGAGATTACGGCGTTTTTGAGGGAGGGCGCTACTGATACCGAATATATCAGGGAAAAGAACGTGAACATTCTTTACAGCCCGTTCCCGCTGGAGAATCCTGACCTGGTGGAGGTGCGAGACGGGGTATATATCTTGAGGGAGGGGAGTTAGCTTGGACTTGCTGGCGGTGGTAGTTGCTTCTCTGGTTCTAGTGCCCCTGGCCGTTTTCTGGGCGGGGAGTCCGGTAAGCCTCGTCCTGGGGCTGGTCTTTGCCCTTTTCTCTCCTGGCTATAGCCTGGTCGCGGCCATCTTTCCCAAACGTGATGACCTTGATATCGTCCGGCGCCTGGCTCTGGGCTTCGGTCTCAGCATTGTCGTGGTACCGCTGGTAGGCGTTGTCCTGAACTATACCCCCTGGGGTATCGGCCTCTATCCGGTGCTGATAGCGCTTCTGGTTTTTATTATCGTTGCCGCTGGCGTTGCCTGCTACCGGCGGCGAAGGTTGCCTCCGGAGGAGCGCTTTGAGCCCCGCTTTGGCTTCTCGCTGTCCGGCTTCCGTGGGCGACAGCACCTCTGGGATAAAGTCCTCCTGGTGCTGCTGGTGGTGGTTATCATCGGTGCTATCGGCGTGCTGGTCTATGTTGCTCGGCCACCGGCGGTGGATACGACCTTTACCGAGTTTTACATGCTCGGTCCCGAGGGGAAGGCGGCCGATTACCCCGACGTGATTGTTCTGGGGGAGGAGGCAACGGTGACCCTGGGGATAGTAAATCGCCATCAGGAAATAGCCGACTATCATATCAAGATAGTTATCGGGGAGCAGGAGGTGGGGGGGGTGGCCACGATTACTCTGGCACACGAGGAGGAGTGGGAGCAGAAGGTGAGTTTTGCTCCTATTGAGGTTGGGGAGGAGCAGAAGGTTGAATTCCGGCTCTATAAGGGAGGCGCAAGCAATGCCTTACACATCCTTGACCTATGGGTTGATGTGGTAGGCAGTCAGTAGCCTGGCCGGCTGGGGCAAAAACGCACCAATACCCCAGCACTGAAGCACTGTTAAAGTTTAGCTACCGGGCTAAAAGAGATCTTAAAGCTGGTTTGACTACTTACCGATGCGGAACATCTTGGTCCCACATACCGGGCACACACCCTGGGTTGCCGGCTTACCATTCTTCATGGTAATGCTCTTGGCATCCTTCATTTCCCTCTTGGATCGGCACTTCACACAGTAAGCTTGCATCGGCTAACCTCCTTCGTGATTACTAAAACGATAGACCATTCTTACCACGATGTCAATAGGTTTTCAGTTCAATTTTTCCTTTTTTAAGTTTATTCAGCCTTTACTTCAGGCCGATATTTTGTTAGTCTGTTTAGTAGTGCCCCTGTTTGTTAATAAAAAGTAGCCCCCCGGTGAATAATTTCGTGCCGTTAATGAGAGTATTTGGCGCCCAGTGCCGTAAGCCCAGCGGGCTGCTTGGCGGGCTGATGGGCCCCCTGATGAACTGGAGGCACAAACCCCTCAGCCGGTGGACAATTGAACTGATGGATATCCAGCCGCATAGTTCCATACTGGACATTGGCTGTGGCGGCGGTATGACCATCGAGGAGATGGCCAGGCTCGCTACCGGCGGCTTTGTCGCCGGAGTCGATTATTCTGAGGTTATGGTGCGGCAGGCGCTAAAGCGCAACGCCACCGCCGTGGGAGCTGAGCGTGTGGCCGTAAAAAGTGGTGACATCTCCAATCTGCCTTTTGAGGATGCATCGTTTGACCGGGCTTGCGCTATTGAGTCCTTTAATTACTGGCCGGAGCCGGTGGCCGGGCTTAGGGAAGTGTACCGTGTTCTCAGGCCCAGAGGGCTGGTGGCCATTACCACGGCCTGGAATAAAGAGATGGATGACCAGCCGAAATACGCCGCCATGGCACAAAGGATGCGGTTTCCGCTCTACGCCGGTGCCGAGATGGTGGCCATGCTCACTGCCGCCGGTTTCTCTAAAGTACAGTTCTGGCTTAAAGATGGCAAGGGCTGGCTCTGCGCCGTGGGCGTTAAGTAGGCAAAATTTTTTGAAAATCCATTGACAATTGTGCTGATAAGGGCTAAACTCAACTCCGAAGATGTGAAACCGGCCGGCATTTAACCTGAGGCCGGGGAAGCAGGTGAGTGATATGGAAGAAGTGAGCGATGAGGTCAGGCAGGGGACTGAAGGGGGCGACGGCATTGTTGCTGAACACAAGCAGAGGCTCATCGAGGCTATTGAGACCGAGTTCAGGAAGGTAAAGGAGGAGGCGGAGCAGGAAGCGACTCATATTATCGCCGGCGCTCGGGAGAAAGCGGAGCGGATTATCGCCGAGGCGAAAGGCGAGGCGGAGCAGATTGCTGGTGGGGCCAAGGTCAAGGCGGAGGAGGAAGTAGCCAAGCTTGTCGCTGAGTCGCGGAGTAAGGCTGAGGAAGCTATAGCCGAGTTCGAGGAGGTAGCCAGGAAGAAGGCGGAGAAGGAGGCGGCCAAGATTATTGCCGAGGCCGAAGAACTGACGGCGCAGATGGCTAAGGAGGCTGAGGCCGAGGCCAGGAAGGAGGCTGAGGAGGGGAAGCGGGGTGAGATGGAGCGCCTTATGGAGCAATCCAGGGAGAAGGCAGCCGATGTTGTGGAAAGAGCTAAACAGGTGGCCGAGGAGGAAGCCACTGGGATAGTGGCCGAGGCGAGCAAGGAGGCGGAACGGGTAGCCAGTAAGGTGACCGAGGAGGCCAACCGGGAAGCCCAGGAATCGGCTAAGGCTGTTGCTGAGTTGAAAAAGCAGGTGGAAAAGGAGATTAAGGAGGCTAGGCAAAGGGCGCAAAAGGAAGCCCAGATGATTCTTAAGAGCGCCAGGGAGGTGGGGAGGAAAGAGGCTGAGGAGAGGTGGGGTAAAATTGTCACTGAGGCTAAACAGAAGGTGGACCGGGATACCAGCGAGGCTATAGAGAAGGCGAGGCAGAAGGGGGAGGCGGAGGCGGCCAAGCACATGGCGGATAAAAAGCGGCAGGCGGAATGGGAGGCAGCTGAGACTGTGGCTGAGGCGAAACGAATGGCCGAGCAGGTTACCTCTGATGCCAGGGGTATGGCTAAGAGAGCGCTTGAAGATTCCAATAAGCTTATCGCTGCCGCCCATGAGAAGGCTCAGGGTATTATCGAAGGGGCTCAGGAGGCGGCCGCCCAGGCCAAGGTGATGATGGATAAGCTGGAGAAATCAGAGGGATAGAGACTAACCAGCCGGGTATTCTTGATTGGGGGCGAAGGCTTCGCCCCTTTTTTTTTGTAGGTGTGGGGTGGTAAAGCTTTAGGCGGTGGGCAGGACCTGGGCAATGTTGTCCAGTAAATCTCGTGAGTTGAAGGGTTTGGTGATATAGCCGTCGGCGCCTATCTCTTTACTGAGTTGTAGATTGAGTTTGAGGTCTATGGCGCTGAGCATGATGATGGGGATTGACCTGGTGGCCGGCTCTTGCTTTAGCGCATAGCAGCTGGTGTAGCCGTCCATTTTGGGCATCATGATGTCCATCAGGATAAGGTCTGGTTTTTCAACACAGGCTATGTCTACCGCCTGTCCCCCGTCTTCGGCTTCGACAACGGTGAATTTTTTATTGAGCAGGGTGCGCAGCAGCCGCCTGACGTTGGGCTCATCGTCGACTATGAGTATCTTTCTTTTATGGCCAGAGTTCGTGTTCTGGTTAATTTTCCCGCCCATTTTTGGCTTACCTCGTTTTTTTTACCTTTAGGCGTTTGCTGGCGGCAGCCTGGCCGTTTTTCATCACCGGCAGGGCGGCACTTATCTTGAGGAAGGCGCGGGCCACCACCGGGTCGAACTGGGTATCTACGCACCGCTTGATTTCTCCCAGGGCTTCCTCCACCGGCATTGCCGGGCGGTAGGGGCGGTGAGAGGTCATGGCGTCAAAGGCATCGGCTACCGCCATAATCCTGGCCCCCAGGGGTATATCTTCTCCGGTTGCCGTCTGATGGAGTCCAGCACCATCGTAACGGTCGTGGTGGTGCTCAATCATGGCGACGACTCTGTCGTTGACCACCGGTTTTACGATACCAGCCCCAATCTGGGTGTGAATCATAATATGTTCGTACTCGACGGGGGTAAGTTTTCCCGGCTTGTTCTGAATGGACTGGTCAACGGCAATCTTGCCCACGTCGTGCAGCAGGCTTCCCCAGCGCAGGTCTTCAATTTCGTCCTTGGGCAGGCCGAGCTCTTTGGCGATGGCCAGGGCGATCTTGGTCACCCGCCTTGAATGCCCCGCTGTATACTTGTCTTTGGCTTCCAGAGCGAATACCAGTGCCTCGATGGCTCCCAGAAAGAGACGGCGAATCTCTGCCGTCTGCTCATCTACCTTTTGCTGGAGGCGTTCCTGGTACTCCCTGATCTCCAGCTCCAGTCTCCTTTTCTCCAGGGTTTTGTCGGCACTCACCACCACCTCCTCCAGATTGAAGGGCTTGCAGATGTAGTCGTCGGCTCCCTCTTTCATGCAGTTGATGGCATTGCTGGCTTCTGTAATCGCTGTAGCCATAATCACGGCCGTGTCGGGGTATTTGGCCTTTATCTCCGGCAGCAGCTCTATGCCCGATTTGCCCGGCATCTTGATATCAAGAATCATCAGCTCGGCGGGACTGGCTTTCATCTCCTCCAGCGCCCGCTCGGCGCTTTCCGCCTCTTTACAGGTGTAGCCGGCTTTGGAGAGCTTATGGTTTAGCAGCCTCCTGATTCCCGTCTCATCATCAACAATCAGTATTTTCTCTTGTTTTTCCATCTTTGCCACTTTTTTACGGTGAGGCAAGAGCTCGGGCCATCTTTATCACCGACCTTAACTCGTCAAGGGTAAACGGTTTGGGCAGAAACGGCCGGCCGGTTTCCTCCAGGAAGGTTTTAATTTCGTCGTTGACTACGTCTCCGGTGGTGAATATCACCCGATTTATCGTCTCGGAGCCAATCTCTTCCAAATACTGGTAGAGTTCAATGCCGTTCATCCCCGGTGTTCTGATGTCAATTAGGCACAGGTCATACATATCACCATCATTGCAAAGTCGGGCTTGGCCCGCTTTTCCGTCGACGGCTATATCCACCTCGAAGCCTTCCGTCCCCAGTGCCCTGAGGCACATCCTGGCTATGGATGGTTCGTCTTCTACTACCAGGCTTCTTTTCTTGTGTCCGTTAACCTTTGCCATGACTGTACCTCCCTAGGTTGAGTTACCGTTGAGGGGTAGTTCCACCACAAAGGTAGCTCCCTCGTTTACTTTGCTTTCAGCATATATTGAGCCGTGGTGTCCGGTTACTATCCCGTGACAGATGCTTAAGCCTAAGCCCGTTCCCTTGCCCACCTCTTTGGTGGTGAAGAAGGGGTCAAAGACACGCCTGAGGTTTTCTCTGGCAATCCCCGGGCCGTTATCGGCGATAGTAACCTTGATGGTATGGTCTTTCCTGCTGGTGGTGATGGTCAGTTTGCCTCTGCCGTTGGCTTCCAGCATGGCCGATTCTGCGTTGACGATGATGTTGAGGAATACCTGCTGCATCTGGAAGTAGTCGACCATGGTTTCGGGGAGGTCGGCGGCAAAGTTCTTTTCCAGCCCAATATTGTTTACCTTGTGCTCGTAGGCGCGCAGTTTAAGCACGTCTTCCAGTATGTTATTTATCTGGCTTATCTGCCTCATCGGGGCGTGCTTGCGGGCAAACGTCAGCAGATTCTTGACTATGGCCGAGGCACGCTGGGCTTCACTGTAGATAGTGTCCAGGTCTTCCTTGAGATTTTCAGGGATGTCTTCCTCCAGGAGTAGTTGCGAGAAGCCGATGACACTGGTCAGCGGGTTGTTGAGTTCGTGGGCGATGCCGGAGGCGAGTTCGCCGATGGAGGCCAGGCGGTCGGTGAGCATGAGCTGTTCTTCCATCCGTTTCCGCTCGGTGATGTCCTTGTTTACCCCGACATATCCCTTGAAATTTCCAGCGTTGTCGA
>JAUWGI010000037.1 GCA_030606505.1 Deltaproteobacteria bacterium | reverse complement strand
CATAGTTTCCCAGTGGGTGGGTGGGGTGGCTTTGCCTTCCGCCCAGCCCAGCATGTAGATATAGATATCCAGCGGGCGTTTGGCGGTAATACGGGGGTCGAGCTGGCGCACCGAGCCGGCGGCGGCGTTCCTGGGGTTGGCAAAGAGGGGCAGACCTTCCTCAGCCCGCTCCCGGTTTAACTTCTCAAAGCCGGCTTTGGGCAGAAAGACCTCGCCGCGTACCTCGAAGCGGGGCGGGGCGTCCCCGGGCACGGAGAGCGGCAGGCTCCTGACCGTTCTCAGGTTCTGGGTGATATCCTCGCCGCGCACGCCGTCGCCGCGGGTAGCCCCGGTGGTGAGCTTTCCGTCGATATAGGTAAGGGCCACGGCCAGTCCGTCAATCTTGTGCTCGCAGGCAAAGTCGAATTTCTGGCCGTCGAGCAGTTTGGAAATACGGTTATACCAGGCCGCCAGCTCTTCGCTGGAGAAGGCGTTGCCCAGCGATAAGAGGGGGAGGGGATGTTCGACGACGCCGAAGGCTTCCACCGGCGCCGCCCCCACTCGCTGGGTGGGGGAATCCGGGGTCAGGAGCTGAGGGTACTCTGCCTCCAGCCCTTGCAGCTCCCTCATTAACTCATCATACTCGGCATCGGCGACCTCGGGGTCGTCCAGCACGTAGTACCGGTAGTTATGATGGTTAATCTCCGTCCTTAGCTTTTCGATTCTCTCTCTGGCTTTTTCTGGTTCCATGCTGCTTGATTGCTATTATATTACATTTGGGCGGGGCTAACTACTATGGCTTAAGTATAGCAAAGCTGGTGGCTGGGTAAAAAGGGCTTTAGCCCTTTTACCTTAAAGGGTGGTGGGTGGGAAAAGATTTAAAACGGGGGTGGGGCTTTTCTTTCCGTTGATAGCTCATAGGGCCAGGCGGCAATGCTGCCGTCCATGAATTTAACGTCCTTAAAGCCGGCGCCGTCAAGTATCCGCTGGGCTTGGTAGGCGCGCACGCTGGTCTGGCAGAAGATGACTATCTCGGCGTCTTTAGGCAGTTCATCGAGTTTCCGCCGGAGCTCCCTGAGGGGTAAGAGTCTGGACTGGTGCGCTTCTATGCGATAGGCTTCCCACTCGCCCGGCGAGCGCACGTCCAGCAGGATAAAATCATCCCCGCTTTTAAGCTTGTTCTCGACCTCTACCGGGGTCAGTGCCCTGGCGTAGCCCGATTGCTTGTTGCGGATGACGTTGGCAGCGTTGTGCAGCGGGTCCAGGGCGCTGTTGTAGGGCGGGGCATATGCCAGGTCTATATTGGCCAGGTCGTCAACGGTGGCGCCAAAGCTGAGAGCGGTAGCCAGCACATCAATGCGTTTGGCCGTATCGCCCGGCCCCACCACCTGTCCGCCCAATAGTTTACCGTTAGCTCTTTCCGCCACCAGCTTTACCATAATCTCTTTACCGTTGGGGTAGTAGGTGGCGTATTCATAGCCGGGGACAAGAGAGGTTACTACATCGTAGCCGGCTTTCTCTGCCTGCCACTGGCTGAGGCCAACCCGGCCCACGTTATAGTCAAAGACCTTGGCGATAGACGTGCCCAGCACGCCGGGAAAGCTCTCATCGCCGCCGGTGACATTGGTGCCGATTACCCGGCCGTGTTTATTAGCCGTGGAGCCCAACGGGGCCAGTATCTTCTGCCCGGTGACAAGGTTGACGTTCTCCACGCAGTCCCCGCCGGCATAGATATCGGGGTCGCTGGTCTGGAGGTGTTGGTTAACAGCAATGCCTCCGGTGGTGCCGATTTCAAGCCCGGCGTCTTTAGCCAGCCCGGTGTTGGGCTGGACACCGATAGCCAGCAGCACCAGACTGGTTTCCAGTTCTGCCTTCTCGGTGATAACCTTATCTACCCAGCCCTTGTCATCGCCCTCAAAGCCGGTTACCCTCTGCCCCAGTAAAAGGTTTACCCTTTTTTCCCGCAGGTGTTTTTCCAAATAGGCGGCTGATTCGAAATCAAGGAGGGCGGGCAGGACCCGGTCCAGGGCTTCGACCACGCTGACCTCCAGCCGCTGGGAGGTAAGCGCCTCAGCCATCTCCAGACCGATGAGGCCGGCACCGATAATAACCGCCTTCTTGATTCGGCGCGGTGAGACCAGGCTGCGGATGGCCTGCGCCTCCTCTATCTTGGAAAGGGTGAAGACTCCTTCGAGGTTCTTTCCTTTTAAGTCGGGCACAGTCGGCGTGCTGCCCGTGGCCAGCACCAGCTTATCGTAGTCAATAGTTGAAGTCCGGTTCGTCCCCAGGTTGAGAATCTCAACCCGGCGGGCCTTGCGGTCGATGGCTAAAGCCCTGGTCTGAGTGAGCACATCTATATTCATCACCTCTTTGAAGAAATCGGGGCCGCGTGTTAACAGCTCCTGCCGGCTGTCAATTACTCCCGAAACGTAGTAGGGGAGGCCGCAGGTGGCCACCGATAGATTTTCCCCCTGCTCGACTATGGTTATTTGAGCCTGCTGGTCACAGCGACGGGCCCTGGCGGCAGCTTTGGGGCCGCAGGCGGTACCACCGATGATGACTATCTTCTTATTCACTTTTGCACCTCTTTGCCTTCTAATATAAGTATAGCAAAGCTGGTGGCTGGGCAAAAGCTAAACCGCTATAATAGGCCTTGATAACATTGGGGGTGGGGGTAAGCGAGTTTTAGAGGGCGTTTTGCTTCCTACCCTCCCGCCCTCATAGGCTTCGCCTCTCTCACTTGGGGGGCTGTTCCCCCAGCCCCGCTTTTTCGGGTATTTTTGGGTGGGGGGATAAGGGGCGAAATCCCCTTTTTTAGGGTGGGGAAAGTAATATCTCCCCCACTTGGGAGGTGGGGCAGAGAGAGTCTAAGAGGGTGCAAACGGGGCCCCCGAAAGAACAAAGTTTTTTTGGGGTAAAAAACCCTTTTGGGCGGGTGGGTATGGGAAGATTAACACTGGTTAAAAGGGTGGGGTGGGAAAAGATATAAAACGGGGGGTGGCAAAATGAACTGGATAAAATGGGTTCTGGTATCATTGGCCATTGCCGCTTTTGTAGGTGCCGGCGGTTTTGTCCTTTACCATGTGGCCTATGCCTGGGGTGATGCGGCGGGATATGGCCGGGGGTATACAACCGGACAGGAAATCGGCTATGGCTCAGGGGAGCAGGCTGGCTACAGTGAGGGCCATGTTTCCGGCAGAGCCGAGGGTTACGACGAGGGCTACGACCAGGGCCAGGCTGAGGGCTACGATACTGGCTATGACCAGGGCATCGAAGCCGGCCTGGGGCATGGCTATACTTTAAGAGACCCGACCTATAAGGAGGCGGTTGTCTTCCTGAAGAGGGACAAGACCAGTGATAATGAGTATAACGATGATGACTACGGGGTCTATGTCTGCACCCACTTTGCCCGGGATGTTTGCAACAATGCCGAGGCCGAGGGGCTGCGCTGTGCTCTGGTTCATTTGATATATCCCCAGGGCGGGCATGCCATAATAGCCTTTGACACCGTCGATGAAGGGCTGGTCTACTTCGACGCCATAACCGATGAGGAGGCTAACCCCGTTGTGGGGAAACGCTACTACAAGTGTATAGAGGTCAGGGAGGGTTACTATTACCTGCCGCCTGAGCATGATGACACCATACTGGATATTCTGGTTATCTGGTAATGAAACTTGTCCCTTGCCAGGTTATACGGTAAACTAGGCTGGCCGAATCTCCTACATATAAGAAAGAGGCAACCATGGCTGAAATCCATCCCTTCCGGGGAGTGCGTTACAACCAGGAGTTGGCTAAAGAGCTGGCTGACATTGTCTGCCCCCCTTATGATGTTATTGCCCCACGGTTGCAGCAGGAGCTCTATCGCCGCAGTCCC
Organism: Deltaproteobacteria bacterium; assembly: GCA_030606505.1. Classification (GTDB taxonomy): domain Bacteria; phylum Chloroflexota; class Dehalococcoidia; order Dehalococcoidales; family BS750m-G39; genus JABMRW01. The sequence continues at coordinate 3,551 of JAUWGI010000037.1, read as the reverse complement.
TATAACTTCGTCCGCATAGAGGCCGGGCGGGAGTTAGCTCAGGATACCAATACGGATAATAAATATACCCGTTCCGCGGCCACCCTGGAGCAGTGGTTAAAAGAGGGAGTACTTACGGCTGACCCGGCGCCGGCTATCTATCTCCACGACCACTATTTCAGCTATGAGGGTAAGGAGTTGCGTCGCCGCGCTGTAATCGCCGGGGTCAGGTTGGAGGAATGGGATAAGCGGGTCGTCCGCCCTCACGAGGGCACGCTGGTCGAGCACAAGGGCGACCGCTTTAGCCTGCTCTGGGCGCTTCAGGCCAATACCAGCCCCATTCTGGCTCTATTTGAGGATCGGGGGCAGCGGGTGGCTTCGCTGCTGGCGTCAGCCGGGGAGAGCCAGCCGATAATCAGCTTTAGCGAATCCAACGGCGAGAGGCATGAGGTGCGGGCCATCACTAATCCCGGGATAATTAATCAGCTGGCCGGCGGCCTGGCCGACTCGCCGCTTTATATTGCCGATGGGCACCACCGCTATGAGAGCGCGCTGGCTTTCCGGCGGGAGAGGCGCGCCGATGTTTCGTCAACGGGGGATGAAGCCTACGATTTTGTCATGATGGCGCTGGTGGACTTTGCCGACCCCGGCGTTCTGATTCTGCCGCCGCACCGGCTGGTGGGGGGGATACCTAAAGCCGCTTTGAGTCAGCTTTCGGCCAAACTAGAGTCTTTATTTGACATCGAGGAGCTGCCGCTTGATACCCCCGATGTCTGGGGTAAAGTTGACCAGTTGCTTGCCGCCGGAGGCAAAGACGAGGTTAGATTTGCCCTTTTTGGGCTGGGCGAAGACCGCCTGTTGATACTAAAGCTGCGCGATTTTGCCGCTGCCAGCCAGATGATGCCCTACTTCCACTCCGCGCTCTATAAGAAGCTGGATGTAAGCGTGCTTGACCATGTAATACTGGAGGAGCTGCTGGGGCTGGGCAGCGGTGGGGAGGGGGCCGTCCTCGACTTCAGCTACCAGGGGCGGGATGCCGTTAACCGGGTGCTGGAGCAGGAGTACCAGCTGGCCTTTTTGTTAAGGCCGATTAAGCCGGAGGTAATCAGGGCTGTTGCCGACGCTGACGACCGGATGCCGAGAAAATCGACCTACTTTTACCCCAAGGCTCCGGCGGGACTGGTGTTATACCGGCTAGTTTAGCCTGTTATATCGATATCAATTACCCTGGCAAAGCGGCGCTTGCCCGCCCGGACGACACAGCCGCTTTTTACTTCTATGATATTCTCGGTTACCTTCTCGCCGTCAATGCTGATCGCCCCCTGAGCAATCAAACGGTTGGCCTCGCTGCGGCTCTTGGCCTGGCCGGTGCTCACCAGCAGCTTGCTCAGGTCAATGCCGACCGAGATATTGGGGGGGCAAAGCTCTTTAAAGGACAGGCGGCACTCGGCTATTTCATCCGGTACCTCTTTGCGTTGCACCGTTCTTTCAAAGTGCTGCTCGGCGTCGGCGGCGGCTTTCCGGTCGTAGAGCTGGGTGATAATCTCCCGGGCCAGCCGTTTTTTAAGCACCATGGGGTTGGCCGTGGCGCTGTCCAGACCCTGTTTGAACTCCTCCAGCTCCGCGTCGGGGACATCGGTTACCAGCTCAAAGTAGTTTATAAGCAGGCTATCGGGAACGGACATCACCTTGCCGTATATCTGCTCCGGCGGCTCGGTGACGCCGATATAGTTGCCCAGGCTCTTGCTCATCTTCTGGCTGCCATCGGTGCCCACCAGCAGGGGGACCATGAAGCACTGCTGGGGAGGCTGGCCGGCCATAGACTGAAGCTCCCGGCCCACCAGGAAGTTAAACTTCTGGTCGGTGCCGCCGAACTCGACGTCAGCCTTAATCGCCACCGAATCGTAAGCCTGGAGGAGGGGGTAGAGCAGCTCGGTGATGGCGATGGGCTTCTCGGCTTTATAGCGGGCGCTGAAGTCGTCCCGCGCCAGGAACTGGGCTACGGTGAACTTGCTGGTGAGCTGGATAATATCGCTGAGGTCAAACTTGTCGAACCACTCGCTCTGCCACCTGATTTCGGTCTTTTTCTTATCGACTATCTTGAAGAACTGCTGCATGGAGGTCTCGGCGTTGGCCTTGACCTGCTCCAGGGTCAGCATGGGTCGGGTGACCGACATGCCGCTGGGGTCGCCAATCTGTGCCGTCCAGTCGGCCACGATGAGGACAATCTGGTGCCCAAGCTCCTGGAACTGGCGCAGCTTGCGCAGGGCTACCATGTGACCCAGGTGGATATCGGGGAAGCTGGGGTCAAAGCCCTCCTTCAGCCGCAGTTTTTTCCCTGAGCGCAGCAGCTCCCTCATCTCTTCTTCGACGATGATTTCGGCCACCCCTCGTTTTAGCAAACTATCGATGTCCAAGTTTGTCATGGCTTAAATTCCACCTCTGGTTTTTAACAGGGCTTTACCCTGTTTTACGTCCTCGGCAATCTGTTCTTTCAATTGCTCCGGTGTATCGAACTTCTTCTCGTCACGGAGGCGCTCGATGATATCTATTGACAACTCCCGCCTGTAGAGATCGCCGTTATAGTCAAGGAGGTAGACCTCTATAAGCTGCTCACCGCCGCCGAAAGTGGGACGGGTTCCGATGTTGGTCATGGCGGGGTAGCTCTGGCCGTCAATATGAGCCCGGCAGGCATAGACACCCCCGGCGGGAAGGGCCTGCCCCGGCTCTACCTCCAGATTGGCGGTGGGGAAGCCCAGCTCGATGCCCCGCCTGTCTCCAGTAACTACCCGTCCTTTAAGGCTAAAAGGGCGCCCCAGCAGCTTCTGCGCCCGTTTCATATCGCCTTTGGCCAGTGCTTTTCTGATAGCGGTACTGCTTACCACCTCGCTGTCTATCGTCATCGGGGGTACCACCGTCACGCTGAAGCCCATCTCCCGCCCCAGCCGGCGCAGGGTATCGCCATCGCCTTCCCGGTTTTTACCCAGGGCGAAGTCCGGCCCGACCACCAGCCCTTTCATTTTGAGGTGTTTCTTTAGTACATCGAGGAACTGTCCCGGGCTTAAACTGGCTAGCTGGGGGGTAAAGGAGAGGGGAATAACCGCATCAACGCCTGCATCTTTGAGCAGGGCTATTCTCTGTTCAAGGCTGGTCAGGGAGGGCAATCTGGTTTGGGGTGAGAGTACCTCCCGGGGGTGCTGGCTAAAGGTTATCACCCCGCTTGAATAACCCTGCTTACGGGCAAGCTCCTTGAGTTTAGAGATAAGGTGTTTGTGCCCCAGGTGCACCCCGTCAAAGACGCCGATGGTTAGTAGCATTTCCTTCCGGGGGGAAAATCTGCCCAGCTCTTCCTCTACCGACATAGCTTTTTATACTAGCATACCCCCATATTAGCGTCAAACAGTTTTCTTGCTTTTTTTGGGGGGTTGAGAGGACAGGGCTTTTCTTCCTATATCAGAGGGTGGGGGGATAAAGGGTGATTGCTTGGTTTTTAGAGTGCGTTCTGCTTGGCCCCCCCACCCCCCAAAAAGGGTTGGACCCGATTTTTGTTTATTTTTTTGCCGAAACCCCCC
>JAUWGI010000096.1 GCA_030606505.1 Deltaproteobacteria bacterium | reverse complement strand
GCAGATTTACAGTCTGCTCCGATTAACCACTCCGGCACCCCTCCCCACATCACCAATAAATCCCAGCCCGAGAGGGGATTCGAACCCACTAACCTACCGATTACAAGTCGGTTGCGCTTCCATTGCGCCACTCGGGCAATACTTTACCACGTTTTAACCTGCTGACGCTAGTCAACTGGAATATTATAAAAATGAAAGCTACAAAAGTCAAGCTCGATAGGGTTTTAGCCCGTATTCTGCCTGCCGTCCACCAATACTTTGTTGGTAATAACCAGCCTACTTGACAAAAAATAAGTAATTATGTATACTAACTCCAAACTGAATATCGAATAAAGGCTGAGAACGAGACTAGTAGACCCCAAGCGGGGCTAAAGAGAGCCGGGTAAGGTGTGAGCCGGCGCCAGCGCCGGGGTTGAATGGACTCGGGAGCCGCAAACCGAAAGGGATTACCGAGTAGGCTTTGTCGGAGGGGCACCGTTAGCAGAGCCCAGGGTATCGAGCTATATACTAAGGCTGTACCTGAAGGAGATGATTGTCAGAAATGGCAATCAATTAGGGTGGCACCGCGAAGGATTAACCTCTCGCCCCTATAGGCGAGGGGTTATTTTTTTGCTTGAGAAGGAGTCAAGTTTATTATGTACCATCCAACACCAGAAGAATATAGAACAATGAGAAAGCAAGGGTATCTGGTTCCCATCTACCGCGAGGTTGCGGCGGGTTCGGATACACCAGTTTCTGCCTTCTTGAAGGTGAAACGCGGCGGTTATTCATTCCTCCTGGAGAGCGTGGAAGGTGGCAAACAGGCGGCAGGCTACAGCTTTATCGGCACTGAGCCCTACCGGGTGCTCAGTACCAGAGAAGGAGATAAGACCGACCCCCTCCACCTCATCGCCGAGGAAATGAACAAGCGCCAGCTGGTACCGGTAAGCGGCTTGCCTGATTTTTGCGGTGGCGCCGTCGGCTACCTTGCCTACGAAACAGTGCGGCGCTTAGAAGAGCTCCCTTCGCCAGACTCTGACCCCCTGGCTTTACCGGAATCGGTGTTCATGTTCGTTGACACCATGCTCATCTTCGACCATACTGCCAACAAGATTAAAATTGTCAGCCACGCCCGCCCCGACGGCGACGCCGACAGCGCCTATCAGGCAACAATCCGAAAGATAGAAGACTTAGCGAAGAGGCTGGAGAAACCGTTAAAGCACCCCCAGCCCCTAACGACAGATACACCGGCAGAGCCAGCCGAAATCTACTCCAACCTAACCAAGACAGAATTTGAAGCCAATGTCGAAAAGGCAAGGCAATATATAACTGAGGGCGAAGCCATCCAGATTGTGCTTTCCCAGCGACTGAGCCGGCGTACTAACGCCCATCCCTTTAATATCTACCGAGCCCTGCGGGGTATCAACCCTTCGCCCTATATGTTCTTCCTCGACCTAGCAGACTTCCAGATTATCGGCTCATCCCCCGAAATCCTGGTGAGAGCTGCGGGGGGCACGGTGACCACTCGTCCTCTGGCAGGGACACGCCCGCGGGGGAAAACGCCGGCTGAGGACAAGCTATTGGAAAAAGAACTCCGCAATGATGAAAAAGAACGAGCCGAACACATAATGCTGGTTGACCTCGGGCGTAACGACATCGGGCGGGTGAGCCTACCGGGGACAGTTAAGGTCAGCGAGCTTATGGATGTGGAACGTTACTCTCATGTCATGCATCTGGTCACCAATGTGGAAGGCAAGCTACGCCCTGACCTGACCCTCTTTGATGCCCTGCGCGCCTGTTTTCCTGCTGGTACCGTCTCCGGAGCGCCAAAAATCAGAGCTATGGAAGCTATTGCCGAGCTTGAGCCGGACAAGAGGGGCCCATACGCCGGCTGCGTGGGCTACTTCAGCTTCTCCGGCAATATGGATACCGCCATAACCATAAGGACTATTATCATGACCGACGGAACAGCCCACGTCCAGGCTGGTGCCGGCATTGTCTATGACAGCGTGCCGGCCCGGGAATATGAAGAAACCATGAACAAGGCCCGCGCTTTGCTGAACGCCATCGAGCAGGCCGAGGCTACGGAGATGACCCATGCTGTTACTGATAGATAACTACGATAGCTTCACCTATAACCTGTTCCAATGCTTAAGCGAACTGGGGGAAGAAGTACGGGTAGTCCGTAACGACAAGACAACTCTGGACGAGATTGAAAGGATGAACCCAGAGCGGATAGTAATATCACCCGGCCCCTCCACCCCCTTAAACGCCGGCATATCCAACGACGTCATCCGCCACTTCGGGGATAAGTTACCCATCCTCGGTGTTTGTCTGGGTCACCAGTGCATCGGCTATAGCTATGGAGGCACCTTTGGCCCCGCCAGCAAGATTATGCACGGAAAATCGTCTCTGGTCTACCACAATAATACCGGAGTTTTTTACCAGCTCCCCAACCCCTTCCCCGCCATACGTTACCATTCCCTGACCGTAGTCCCGGAAGAGCTCCCCGACTGCCTGGAGATAACCGCCTGGACTGAGGACAAAACCATCATGGGAATCAGCCACCGCCAGTACCCGGTGGAGGGGGTGCAGTTCCACCCCGAGTCTTTCATGACCCACACCGGGAAGGATATATTAAGGAATTTCTTAGCCAAGGAGGTAGCTCGGCATGATTAAGGAAGCCATTACCTTGTTAGTAGATGGGCAGTCCCTTACTATGGAGCAGGCCGCCGAGGTAATGGAGGAGATGACCACGGGGCAGGTAACGCCCGCCCAGTTCGGTGCCTTTGTCACCGCCCTGAGAATCAAAGGGGAGACCGCCGACGAGATTGCCGGGCTGGCCAGTGTCATGCGGGCCAAGTCAGTCCGGGTGAAGGTACCTGAGCCGGTGATTGATATTGTCGGCACCGGGGGTGATAACTCCCGGAGTTTTAACATATCAACCGCCGCCGCTTTTGTCGCCGCTGGTGCCGGGATAAAGGTAGCCAAGCACAACAACCGCGCCATGACCAGTCAGTGCGGCAGTGCCGATGTCCTGGAGGCACTGGGGATGAAAATTGAACTCGATTCCGGTCAGGTAAAAGACTGCCTGGAAAAAATTGGCATCGGCTTCATGTTCGCTCCGCTTTTCCACCCGTCAATGAAGTTCGCCGCTGCCCCCCGGCGCGAGATTGGCGTACGTACTATATTCAACATCCTTGGCCCGCTAACCAACCCGGCACTGGCTGAGTCCCAGGTTCTGGGTGTGCCCAGCGAGGAACTCGGCGAAAAGATGATTCAGGTACTCAAGCGCCTGGGTTCAAAACACGCCATGGTGGTCCATAGCCTGAACGGCATGGATGAAATCTCAACAGCCGGCCAGTCCAGGGTGTGGGAACTACGGGACGGCAAGATAACCGACTACCAGGTGGCACCCGAGGACTTCGGGTTGGCAGCCGCCGGAGTAGAGACACTGGTGGGCGGCACACCCCGGGAGAATGCAGCCATACTGCGCTCGGTGCTGGAGGGGGAAAAGGGGCCAAGAAGAGACGCCGTGTTGATGAACGCCGCCGCCGGTATAGCGGTTAGTCGCCGCACTAAAAATCGCTCAGGGCTGCCCGCTCTGAAGGAAAGCGCCGGGATAGCCCAGGAAGCAATAGACAGCGGACGAGCACTGGACAAACTGGAGAAACTAATTA
>JAUWGI010000028.1 GCA_030606505.1 Deltaproteobacteria bacterium | reverse complement strand
TCTCCACCCAGAGCTTGCCCCCGAAGTGCTCTATTATCTCCTTGCAGATGGGCAGGCCGAGGCCGGTCCCCTTGGGTTTATCGGTGAGGGTATCGCCCACCTGCTTGAACTTCTCGAAGATGTTACCGTAGTCCTTGGCGGCAATGCCGATGCCGCTGTCGGTGACGCTGACCACTACCATATCGGCTTTTTCCTTTGACTTACCGCTCTCGCGTATCCGCGCTTTAACCTCAATCTTGCCTCCCTCGGGGGTAAACTTGATGGCGTTGCTGAGCAGGTTGGTCACCACCTGCACCAGCCGGTCCTTGTCACACACGACGGTGGGCAGCCTGGGGCTTACCTTCACCTTTACCTCCAGGTTGGTCTTAGCCGCCAGAGCCTGGGTGGCGTTTATGGCCGTCTTGATAACCTCAGGCACCGACAGCTCGACAGTTTCCCACTGCATCCGCCCCGATTCAATCTTGGCGAGGTCGAGGAAATCGTTTATCAGCCGGGTTAAGCGGTCGCTTTCATCCTTGATGATATTGAGGAACTCCTTCTGGGTTTCCCAGTCTTCATCGTAGGTCAGCAGAATCTCGGAGAAGCTCTTTATCGAGGTGAGGGGCGTCCTCAGCTCGTGGGATACCGTGGAGAGGAAGTTGTCCTTTAACTGGTCCAGCTCCTTGAGCTTCTGGTAGGCGATTCTCAGTTCCTCCATCTTCTGCTTGAGCGCCTCCTCCGCCCGCTTGCGCTTGGTGATGTCACGGAAGATGCCCTGGGTCGTCACCAATTTGCCGCCGACATAGCGCCCGGTGGCATTGCCCTCGACCAGAACTAACCTGCCGTCCTTAGCCACGAAGGTAGCTTGAGCATTGTCTACCGATTCTCCCTCCGTAACCTTGGCGAACATTTCCTGGCAATGGGGAAGGGATTCGGGGCTAATGATTTTGAACAGGTTGAGACCGGGTAGTTCTGCCTCGGTATACCCCATTGTCTCGAGCCAGGCCTGGTTGGCGAAGATGAATTGCCCATCAGGGGCCACGCTTTGTATCATATCGTGGGTGTTCTCAAACAGATTGCGGTAACGCCCCTCGCTTTCCCGCAACTGCTCCTCCGCCCGCTTGCGCTTGGTGATGTCCCTGACAATGCTGATGTGGCCGATTACCCTGCCCGAGGCGTCCTTGAAGGCGCTGGTGCTAAGCTCGGCGGGAAACTCGGCGCCGCCTGGTCCGACCAGGGTGTATTCCACGCCGCTGATGGTGCCCTCTTTTATCGCCCGGCGCATGTTTTCAATCATCTTCTCATGTTCGCCGGGGGCAATCAGCTCCAGGGCGTTTTTGCCCAACATTTCATCCTGGGAGGCGAAGCCGTGCATCTTGACGGCTTTTTCATTTACCTTGAGGATGGTACCGTCCAGGCTAGCCACCACTATGCCGTCGGTGACCGACCCGAACATCCTTTCCAGCTCCTCCTCGCTATCCCGCAATGCCTCTTCCATCCGCTTAGCCTCGGTGATGTCGAGCCAGTTCATCAGGAAATAGTTCTGCTTGCTTCCGTGCTTTACCTCTATCGAGTTTATGGCCACCCAGAAGCGTTCCCCGTTCTTCTTCTGGAAAACCCGCTCGCTCCTCTTGCCGCCGCCCGCCATGGTCTTCTCAAGGGCAGCCCCGATTTCCTTCCTCTGCTCTTCGGGCCACCATGGGTAGGGGGCTTTAACGCCGAGAGCGTCGGCCAGGGTAAAGCCGGTCAGCTTTTCGAAGGCGGGATTTACATACCTCACCGAAGTATCCGGGTCAAGAACCACTACCGGGTTGGGTGAATTCTGCAGCAGGCTGGAGCTGAACCTCTGGCTTTCCTGCAGCTCCTCTTCCATCTGCTTGCGGTCGGTGATGTCCAGAGAGTACTCTATCATCTGGACGACATTGCCTTTGGCATCGAAAATGGGGTAGCCGTGAACCTCGATGTTTCTGGCGCCGCCGTTGCCGTCATAGTGGGTATGCTCCACCACCACCGATTTTTTGGTCTTCTTGACCTCTTCCAGCGGACAAAGATGGTCTTTACTGCCGCAGGGCTTGTCTCTTTTATGGGTGAGGGCATAGCAGGTTGCCGCGTCCCCCAAACCTTCCACTTTAGCCGCCTGGTTGCTCATCTTTACCGTGTAATTATTGGCGTCTAAAACGTAGAAGGGGTGGCTGAGGGAATTTAATATAGTATTCAGGAATTCGTTCTGCTGGTGGACTTGCTCTTCCGCCTGCTTGCGCTCAGCGATTTCTTTATTAAGGTCTTCAATCGACGCGGTAGAATTTTTTAAATTATCGGTCATCCGGTCGAAGGCCCTGGAGAGCTGGCCTATTTCATCCTTTACCCTGGTGCCTACCCGGTAATTCAGGTCACCCTGTCCTATTATCTCGGTGCCTCTATGCAGAGCTTGAAGCGGCCTTGTAATCGACCTTGATATTAAGAACGCCGCCGCCATGGCTAAAACTGTAACCAGACCGGCGGTCAGTAAAAGAATGTACACGCCAGAGGTATAGGCTCTACGGGCGGCTGCTTCGGCAACGGCCAGTTCCTCCATACGGACGGCTCTGTACTCTTGAATCTGTCCAACCATAACCGGGAAAAGCGGGTATATCACTTGTTCCAGCAGTATTTCAGCGCTGCCTAATCCCTTCTCTTTTAAGTTAATAAGATTGGTAGCCGAAGAAGCTAGGGCATTCATCTTTAGCATCAGGCCTGCAGCCTCAAGTTGCGCTTCCGGGCCCCGGCGGGCTTCATTTCTCAGATACTCACGACCCACCACTCTAAGCTGTTCCGCAGCCGAGAGTACGGCCTGTTTATTTTCCTCGTTGTCGGTATTCATATAGGCAACAATATCATAGGCCATCTGGTTGGCTAGTATTTCCATCTTGGACAGGGCGACTACGCCGGGAACAATTTCCCCTTCTACCGTTTCAAACTCTTCTTGCATCCTGGTATAAGTATTTTGCGCAAAAAAGACAGTGACCCATATCAGCAAAACCACAAATAGAAATCCGATACTTAATTTGGCTGCCACCTTCATGTTCGTCCCCTCCGGTTCTTCTCTGGCGGTAAAGCGGGTCGCCAGGAAAATCGAGGATTTTGCCGACTGTTAATCACCTATCCCAGTAGCTCCCTGACTTTTTCCACCACCCCTATAGGGCTGAAGGGCTTGGTCAGGAACTCATCAGCGCCGGCGCTCAAGCCCTGCTCCCGGTCCGACTCCTGGCCCTTGGCCGTCAGCATGATGACGCGGATGTCACTCAAAACGGAGTCTTTCTTTACCTCCCGGCACACCTCGTAGCCGTTCTTCTTGGGCATCATCACGTCGAGAAAGACCAGATCCGGTCTTAACGCGCGAATCTTGGCCAGGGCGTCTTCGCCGTTTTCCGCTGAAGCCACATCATAGCCTTCCTTGCTCAAGACGAAGGTCAGCGACCTGATGACATGGGGCTCGTCGTCCACCACCAGTATCCTCTTGCCGTTACCATTTTTTTTATCAGTGCCCATGGCCGATCACCCCTTTTTCCTATTTTTATTGCCGTTACCCGGAGTGATTCAAAAAGCGGGTGTAAATGCCAGTAGGCACATTATATGCTATTTTGTACCATATGTCAATGTATTTAGGCACGGAATGTATTGACAAAAGGCAACTTTAATGTCATAATGGCGTTAATATGAGCACCACCAGTGAAGAGCTGTCCAGGGAGAGCATCGGCGAAGTCCTGGTCAGAATCGGCCTGATTGATGCCGGGCAGATGCAGGAAATCAACCAGATTGCCGGCCAGGGTGACAAGAAGCTGGAGGAGGTCCTGGTCGAAGAGGGGCTGATCTCTCCCAATGACCTGGTCAGAGCCTTAAGTATTCAGCTGAAGGTGCCGCTGATTGACCTCAAGCGGCACAACATCAGCCCGGAGATTCTGAAACTGCTCCCCGAGGAACTGGCCCGGAAGTATAACGTCCTGCCGCTGGATGTTATCGGTAACTCCCTGGCCCTGGTGATGGGCGATACCACCGATATCGCCACCATCGGCGATATTGCCGCCGTGACCAAGATGCGGATTGAGCCCATGATGGGCTTCCCCGATGAAATCCGCGGGGCCATCGAACGGAACTACGGGGCCGGCGGCGGGGGCGGGGAAGAGATTACGGTACTGGAGGCCCCACCCGAGGAAGAGGTAAAGCCGGAGCAGCTCCTCTCCGAGGAGACCCAGGCACCGGCCATACGCACCCTTAACCGGCTTATTCTGCAGGCGATAAGGAGCCGGGCTTCCGATATTCACATCGAGCCTCAAAAAGATAAGATCCAGGTAAGGTACCGCATCGACGGCGTGCTCATGGACAAGATGTCCCTGAACCTGCAAATTCAGGACGCTCTCATCTCCCGGCTGAAGATCATGTCCAATATGAATATCGCCGAACGAAGGCGGCCCCAGGACGGGCAGTATGCGGTTAACGTCGACGGTAAGAACACCGATATACGCGTCGCCTGCGCCAACACCGTCTACGGGGAAATGGCGGTGCTGCGCATCCTGCACAAATCGGCCTCCCTGCTGAAATTAGTCGACCTGGGCTTTTTCCCCGGTACCCTGGAAAAATACCAGCAGCTGCTTAAGCTCCCCTTCGGGATGATACTGCTGGGCGGGCCTACCGGCTCGGGGAAGACGACCACCCTATATGCTTCTATTAACCAGCTCAACAGTAAAGAACGCAACATCATGACCATCGAGGACCCCGTGGAATATCACCTGCCAGGGATTAACCAGTTCCAGGTGAACCCCAAAGCCGAGGTTACTTTCGCCAGCAGCCTCCGCGCCTTTATGCGGCTGGACCCGGATATCATCCTGGTGGGGGAGATACGGGACACCGAAACCGCCAAGATAGCCATCCAGGCGGCCCTTACCGGACACCTGGTCTTTTCCTCGGTCCACGCCAATGATGCCGTGGGCATTCTTTTCCGGCTGCAGGACCTGGGGGCTGAGTCCTATCTGATATGCTCGGCACTGGCCGGCACCATCTCCCAGCGCATCGTGCGCCGCGTCTGCCCCCACTGCCGCGAGACCTACCAGCCCGCCGCCGAGGAACTAACCGCTTATAAAGAGGAGATGGGCGAGCTGCCCGACAAGTTCTACCGGGGGGCGGGCTGCAACCTGTGCGGCGGCACCGGCTTCATGGGGCAGTGCGGCATATTCGAGCTGATGACTTTAAGTGAAAAGGTGAAGCAGATGTTCCTTGAGAATGCCGCCGCCTCTCAAATCCGCGCCCAGGCCATCAAGGAGGGCATGGAACCGCTGAAACACGACGCCATGCTCAAGGTGAAGGAGGGCATCACCACCATCCCCGAGGTGCTGCGCAACGTCTACTCATCCAGCTACTAGCCAGGCGACCTAGTGCATGTATTCGCCGCCGCTAACGACCAGGGTGTGCCCGGTAATCATAGCGGCTTCATCAGAGGCCAGAAAGAGCACCGCCCCGGCCACGTCTTCCGGCTCTATTTTCCTCTTGAGCAGTTGATGGTCCACTACCATTTCTGAATATTCGGCGTTAAAGGCCGCCTGCATCGCCTCGGTCATAACCAGGCCGGGGGCCACCGCGTTTACGTTGATATTGAATTCGCCCAGCGCCATGGCCAGGCCGCGGGTCATGGTGAGCACGCCGCCCTTGGAGGTGCTGTAGTGAATGAAATCGGGCAGGCCGGTGAAGGCGACAGTTGAAGCCATATTGACGATTTTACCCCCGCCCTGCTTTTTCATGTAGGGAATAACCGCCTTAGAGCTTAAGAATACACCTTTAATGTTGACCGCCAGAATCCGGTCCCAGTCCGCCGAGACCATCTTTTCCACCGGTTTGGCGAAATCCTTGACCTCGATAGCGCCGATAATGGCGGCATTATTAACCAGGATGTCTATCCGGCCGAAGCGGTCAACCGTCTTTTGGGCCATGGCGGCGGTATCTTTCTCACTGGTAACATCGGTTTTCAGCGCCAGCGCCTCGCCGCCGATAGCTTCTATCTCTTTAGCCACGGGGGCGCAGTCGAGGACATCGCAGACGGTTAGTTTAGCCCCTTCTCTGGCCAGACGCAGGGCGAACACCCGCCCCATGCCCCGGGCGCTGCCGGTAACGATGGCTACCTTGTTCTCTAAGCGCATATTTTCGCCTCCAAAGAAGAGTCTGCCTGAAGTATACTACAAACCGGCTGCCCGGGAACCATTACCCCTTAGCCCGCTCCGAAGCCAGAACCGGCTGCAAAGCTTTGACATGACAGTTACTCCTGCTTCCAGATTAGCCGCCAGTACCAATATAACATATTTGGGCTTCACGGGGGTGGCGGAAGTCGGCGAAGTATTATAAAATACTCCCCAAACGGGAGGGGAAATAATGAGTACCGAGTCTTATATACAGAGCGCGTTGGCGTTTGAACCGCTAAGAGAGTCAACAATTAGAGCAATGGTTAGGGCACTACAGCTGCCCGAGGGGAGCCGAGGACTGGATGCAGGATGCGGCATCGGTCTTCAATGCCTGCTGTTGGCCGAGGAGGTGGGGCTTACCGGGCATGTCACCGGGCTCGATATTTCCGTGGGGATGCTGGAACACGGCGGGGAGATGGTAAAGGAGGCTGGTCTGTCAGAACGGGTTTCTTTTCAGGAAGGGGATGTGAACAAGCTTCCCTTTGAAGATAATGCCTTCGATTGGGTATGGAGCGCCGACTGTGTGGGATATGGCCCCTTGGAACCTCTGCCTTTATTGAAAGAGATGGCACGGGTGGTAAAGCCCGGTGGTATTGTGGCCATCGCTGCATGGTCTTCTGAAAAGCTGCTTCCCGGATACCCCCGTTTGGAAGCCCGGCTGGGAGCAACATCGGCCGGCATTGCTCCTTTTATACAGGGGAAGAAGCCAGAGTTGCACTTCTTACGCGCGCTGGGCTGGTTTCACCAACTGGGGCTGAAGGAACCCAGGGCAAAAGTCTTTGCCGACAGCTTCTATGCCCCCCTGGACGATGAAATACGCAATGCCCTGGTGGCTCTATTTGATATGCGCTGGCCAAAGGTAGCACCTGAACTGTCATCCGATGATCTGGCAGAATTCCGGCGTCTCTGTCTGTCGGATTCACCGGATTTCATTTTGAATCTGCCGGATTATTACGCATTCTTCACCTATGCAATGTTCTGGAGTAAAACAGCCGGGGGTAATAACGTCTAATCCAGCCCCGGCTAGCCATAGAATTTCCAGGCACAGCGAAACGGCTGTGCCTTTTATTTTTGCCCACAATGGGCATAATATGCTATAAATACTAGAATACCTATGGAAATTCTGAAGCAAATCAAATACAAACCGGCCCGGGTGGCCGGGGGCTACACCGACCGCATCCTCAGGATAGACCTGTCCGGCCGGGAAATTAACGTGGAGAAGCTGGCCCCCGATTTCAAGGACAAATACACCGGGGGGCGGGGCTACGCCCTTAAATCTATCTGGGACGGCACCACCCGGGAAACCCTCTACAATAGCCCGGAGAATATTTTAGTCATGGCCAGCGGGCCGCTGGGCAACGAGCCGGGATTCCCGGGGACGGGCAAGTTCATCGTGGGGACGATTTCGCCGATGACCGATACCTTTATCGATTCCAATGTCGGCGGGCACTTCGGGCCGCTGCTGAAGCTGGCCGGTTTCGACGCCCTGGCCGTAACCGGCATATCAAAGAAAGAAGTAGTCATACTAATTGACGGCGACGCCGGCACCATCACCATCGCCGAAGCGCCCAGATACGATAAAGAGACCGATGACGGTGCCCTCTCCTACGGGGAGAGACTGCTTAAAGAGGTCAACAATGGAGAACATAGCGACTGCCTGGCCGCGGTCAGCGCCGGAAAAGGGGCGCTCCACAGCCGCTACGGGGTGACCCACAGCCTGTTCTACGACCGCCGGCGGCATAGAATCCGCTCCAAGCAGGCGGGGCGGGGCGGCACCGGCACCGTGATGCGGGCCAAGGGGCTGAAGAGCATCGTGGTGCGCTCCAGCCTGTCCAAGGCCAACGGCAACAACCCCGTCGACAAAAAGGGGGTGCGGGCGGCGGGGCGGGCGCTGAAGCAGGTCATCAACAAAGCCGACCCCACCCAGCTGCACCTGTCAGCCTGGGGGACGACCATCCT
>JAUWGI010000074.1 GCA_030606505.1 Deltaproteobacteria bacterium | reverse complement strand
AGGGTGGGAGGGTGGGAAGTATAACAAACGCTAAAAACCGGCCAGTCCCCCTATTTATATCTTTCCCCCTGCCCTTTCGGGCCTCTTAATTATTATATCCTATCGGGTTATATCTCGACTACTCCCCGGTCGGTGAGCCTTATTTCGGGGATGACCGGCAGTGCCAGAAAAGAAAGAGTAGCAAAGGCCGAGGGTAGCTTCGTTCCCAGTTCGGCGGCTGTTTTTTCCAGCTTTTCTAATTTACTGGCCACCGTTTCCAGCGGCTGGTCGGATAGCAGCCCGGCAACCGGCAGCGCCAGGCTGGCCAGCACTTTATCCCCCGCCGCCGCCACCAACCCGCCTTTCAGCCGTTCAATCTCCTTGATAGCGGTGAATATGTCTTCGTCACTGGCGCCGACGGCGATGATATTATGAGAATCGTGGGCAATAGAGGAAGCCAGCGCCCCCCGCTTCAAGCCGAAGCCGCTGACCAGCCCCACCCCTATATTGCCCGTAGCTTTGTGCCTCTCCACCACCACCAGCTTCAGGATGTCCCTCTCCAGGTCGGGGACAGCCCTGATTTTCTCCATCTTCTTTCTGGTGATTATCTGGCCGGGGACAACCTCGATGACCGGCTGGGCTCCCCCGGAGGGCGAAAACTTTAGCGCCTCTATGGTGAAGGGCTTTATCCTGACGGTATCGTCCAGCCCCCCGCTGGCTTTAGGCGTGGGGAATAGCGGCTTCCCCTCTTTAGCCACCAGTTTGCCCCGGTAGAAGACCTGCTCGATCTTTAGCTGCGTTAGATCACCGAGCACGATTAGATTAGCCATATAGCCGGGGGCTATCGCCCCCAGCCCCAGCCGCCGGAAATACTCGGCGGGATTAATAGTGGCCAGCTGTATGGCCCGCACCGGGTCGAGCCCCAACCGGATGGCTTTACGCACCACCCCGTCGATGTCGCCGTCCTTGAGCAGGTCAACACAGCTGCGGTCGTCAACCACCAGCATACACCTTGTATAGGTCTTATCGGTGACCAGGGGCAGCAGGGCTTCCAGGTTTTTCTCGGCAGAGCCTTCCCTGAGCATTAGCCACATGCCCCGCCCCAGCTTCTCTTTAGCCTCATTCAGGGAGATCGACTCGTGGTCGGAGTAGATACCGGCGGCGATGTAGGCGCTTAAACTCCTGCCGCTTAAGCCCGGGGCATGCCCGTCGATAATCTTGCCCTCAGCCAGGCCTATTTTCTTTAATACTGCCTTATCCCCCCCGATGACGCCGGGGAAATTCATTACCTCCCCCAGCCCCAGGCATTCCTTCCATCTTAGAATCTTACGTATTTCATCCGGGCCGAGGCTGGCCCCCGAGGTCTCCCGGTCGGTGGCGGGAACGCAGGAGGGGGCCATAAGGAAGAGGTCAAGGGGCAGGCGGCGGGCGCGGTTCAATATATACCTTATCCCCGCCAGCCCCGAGACATTGGCTATCTCATGGAGGTCGGTGATCAGAGCCGTAGTGCCGCGGGGCACCACCGCCCGGGCGTACTGGGCGATATCGAGCATGGAGCTTTCGGGGTGAATGTGCCCGTTGATAAGGCCGGGGGCGATATATTTGCCCCCCACATCCACCACCTCATTGGCTTTGTGGTAGTCCCCCACCCCGGCAATCTTATCCCCGCAGATGGCTACGTTGCCCGGCTCGATCTTACTGGTAAAGACGTTGATTACTTGAGCGTTAGCCAGGAGCAGGTCGGCGGGAAGCTCGCCTTTGGCTACTTGGATTAGGCGGTTATTTATTATTCCCACCCCCATCCTTTACTGTTCCAGGACATATATATCGGGGAGGTGGCGGTACCTCTCATCACAATCAATGCCATAGCCGGCGATAAATTTATCGGGGACGGTTAAGCCCCGGTAGTCGATATTGACCATAACCCGGCGCCTCTCCGGTTTATCGGTGAGGCTGCAGAGCTTCAGCGAGGCTGGCTTTTTACGTCTCAGGTAGTCCAGCAGAAAGGCAGCGGTAAGGCCGGTATCTATGATGTCCTCAATGATCAGGACGTGCCTGCCCTTAATTTGGGACGGGGCCCCCGGCGCCATTTTGACCCTCCCCGAGCTCTCTGTGTCTTTTCCGTAGCTGGAAAGCCGCACAAACTCTATTTCCAGGGGGAAGTCGAGCTGGCGGATGAGGTCAGCCAGGAAGACAAAGGAGCCTTTGAGGACGGCTATCAGGAGGGGGTGTTTGGTCAGGTAGTCACGCCCGATTTCGGACGCCAGCCGGCTGACGGCGGCGGCTATTTCATCTTTAGTGAAGAGCAGGCTGAGTTCAGGTTCGGAAACCATGGCTAACTGGGATTATAAACCTTGCCTTGGGTCCTGTCCATTAGTTTACTGGCCGGCAATGATTTGGCTCAGCCGGTTGGGGTTTATCCTTTTCACTTTAACCAGCGGCAGCAGTTCTTCCACGTCGGCCTTGCGGGCCAGTTCTGTGCCCGGGGTCAGCACGGCGGCTGTCCCCAGGGCCACCGCTAGCCGGCAGGCTTTTGATAATGACTCTTCGTTAGCCAGCTTCAGGGCGAGGCCGGCAATGGTGCAGTCGCCGGCGCCCACGGCGCTTTTCACCTTTACCTCGGGCGGCACCGCCTTCAGGACTTCTTTATCGGTGGCGGCGATGATGCCCTCTTTGCCCCGGGAGATGATGGCTATTTCAACACCCATATCGACTATGTCCAGCGCCGCCTTGATGATGTCATCTTCGGTGGCAAGCTCCCGTCCCAGCAGTCCCTCCGCCTCCCGGACGTTGGGCTTGACCAGGTAGGGCTTGGCTTTTATGCCCTCGACCAGCCACTGGCTCTCCGAGTCCAGGATGGTCCTCACCCCGAAGGTTTTAGCCTCCATAATTATGGAGTAATAAACATTGCCGGGGATGCCCGGGGGCAGACTGCCACCCATCACGATTAAATCCGGGCTGGGGCGAATCCGCCGCATTTTCTTCTGGAACCTTTCAAACTCGCTCTTGGAGACATGGGGACCGGGAGCGTCAATCCTGGTCTGCCGCCAGCTTTTGCTGTCGGTGATAATGAAGTTGGTCCTGGTTTCCCGCTCGATAGGAGTGAAGCTGAAGGGCACCTCCTCCTCATCGAGCAGTATCTCCACCGCCCGGCCCACCGGCCCGCCGATGAACCCGTAGGCGATGGTTCTGCCCCCCATCTTGTGGATAGCCCGTGATACGTCTATCCCCTTACCCCCGGCATAGCGGTGCAGCCGCGACCAGCGGTTGGTGCCGTCAATCACCAGACCGTCCACGGTAATGTGCTGGTCGAGGCTGGGGTTAATGGTTATGGTGGCAATCAGGGCGTCTTTCATTTCAGTATTCCTGGTACCAGCTTTCTGAAGTAGGGGCCAGCTTGTCGCTGGTCAGCCCCAGCTTCTTATACCAGGGGGTGGCGTGTTTGGCGGTAATCTCGTGTAGTTTTTTCAATCTGTCCGCCCCCACCGTGGCCAGAAATTTGGTCCTTTCTTTGGCTTTATCAATATGCATCGCCTCCTGCCAGATGGCCCGCCCGGCCAGAAAGCCGGAGGCACCGCCCTGGCAGGCGATTTCCACCTGCTGGCAGAAAAGCTCAAAGTCCACCCCGGCGCTCAAGACCACCCAGGGAACCGTTGAAGCTTTATCCAGCTGGCGGCAGAGTTCGGTGGCTTTGGCCTTGTCCTTATTATAGCGCAGGTCGGTGGGGAACTCGGTTTTTAGCACATCTATGGGTGATTCGGTGATTTGCCGGGCGGTTTTGAGCATCAGCTGCTCTTTTACCACGGCGAAGTGGGCCGGGTTTCTCACTTCCTCACCTATCGGGTAGATCAGCGGCTCCACCACGAAGGTGAGGTCATGGCTTTTACATTCCAGGCCAATGGCATCGACCATGTCCAGCAGCTTGGCCGCCAGCTCGATTAAGTCGGGGCGGTAGTAGACCAGCAGCTTGGCCGCCGAGGCGCCCATCCGCTTTATCTTGCCCGCATCCCAGCCGTCCAGCAGTTCGGTCAGGCGGAATTCACTGCCCCCGCCGTAGCCCGAAGCCTCGATGCTGACCACAAGCCCGGTGCTCTTGGGTAGAACGCCGTGCCCGATACACTGGGCGGCGCCGAAGGTGGGGTCGAGCAGCACGGCGCTGGCATGGGGGGCAAGTTGAGAGCACAATTCCAGCTTGCGCTCGACCATTTCCTCATAGCTGGCCTCTTTTCCCTCCCCCATTAGCTGGCGCAGCGAGCCACGGTGGTCCATGGCGCACATGGTAAAGATGCCGTCGGGAGTGGCAATCTGCTGCAGACCCCTTAGTTTACCGATGGTTAGGGTTTTCATGTTGCTGTTTGGCTATTATGGAATAAAAAGTAGGTTTAATCAAGGTTAACCCCTTACCCCTTTTTAATTTATGTTTTATGTCCCAAAACCACCCCCCCCAAAAGGTTTTTTAACCCAAAAAACTTTGTTTTTTCGGGGGCCCCGGTTTCACCTCTTTATAATCTCTTACCCCACCCCCAGAGAGGGGAGATAGGCCCCTTTGTTTTGCTGGGAAAATTATCCCCGCCCCCAGCGGGGAGAGGAAGATTGGAAGTTCCCCCCAAGAAGAAGTTGATAGAAGTATCACTTCTGTAGGGTGGGAGGGTGGGA
>JAUWGI010000045.1 GCA_030606505.1 Deltaproteobacteria bacterium | reverse complement strand
CCCCCCCCCCCCCCACCCACCCCCCCCCACCCCCTTTTTATATAGTTTACTCCGGCACCTGATAGCTGCCGTTTTTGTGCTATAATACAGAAATTCTGAAAGTTCGGGCACAAATTGGGTGGTACCCCGTTGTTTTCCGTGATAAAAGACGTTTTTAAACCGCTGACCAGAGTCCTGAAAGACAAGAAGATCCAGATTTTGCTTCTTATCCTGGCGGTTGGGGCCTATCTTAGACTGTGGCATATACAGCATCTGTTCAAGTGGATATACGACTACGATGAGGGAGCCTACTCGGTAGGGGGGCGCTTGATCTCACAGGGGTATCTGCCTTACCAGGATTTCGCTCTCGTTCACCCGCCGCTATATGACCTGCTGCTGTCAGGGATATACAAGGTATTTGGCTACAACTTTTTCTATGGCAGGTACCTGTCGGTCGTACTGTTCCTAGTCTGCGTCGTGCTGGCCTACCTGATTGTTAAAAGACTCTATAACCCGACTGCCGGCCTGGTCACGGCGGCACTCTTGGCTGTTTTCCCCGGGTTTTTCTTACTCTGGTATCGGGTTGTTCAGGAACCGCTGGGAATATTGCTAATTCTGCTGGCCACCTATCTGGCTGTTGATTACATAGTTAATCGAGAACATAAAAACCGCCTGCTATTCAGCGGGTTGTGTCTGGGGCTGGCAGTAACTACCAAGTTTACATTTGTTCCGGCGGTTATCGGGTTCGCGCTGGGTATAGTCATTCTCGCAATGGAAGGGCACTGGCGGCCCTGGAGGCCGGTTCTTACCGGGCTGTTCAGCCGGGAACTGGGGCTGCTGGTCGCTGGCATTGTGGCAGGTTTCATTTTAGTCACTGGCTTCTTTATTGCCATTGCCCCACACGAGTTCTTCAACCAGACTCTGCTATCACAGCTTGGCTATAGAGTCGGTGACACCATGGGGGGCATCATTGGAAGATTCATGGGTTTTGCTTCAGGGGCACCGACAGATACGGTAAATACGTTGAGCCTGGTATTTCCCTTCGGCGTTTTTCTGGCGCTATTAATCAGAAGGAAATTTTCGAGGGCTAATATCTTCCTGTTGGCGGCATTATTCGTGTCTATACCGTTGTGTGCTACTTTCGACCCTTTTGGGGAGGTAAGGTACTTTACATCTGCTTTTATCTTTGCGCTGCCGGCGATGGCAGCTTTTGCACCACGTCTGGACACGAAATTATTCGCTAATAGACTGACGGCACAAACCGCACGGAAGAGCGCCGGTTTGCTAGTTGCGTTGCTAGTGATTCTGGCCTCCATTGGTGGGACGGTAACACTTATGCGCCAGTATAATTTCATGGGGCCAGAGCAACGGACCTACGAAGAGCAGGCTTACAGCGAGGCCCTGAGTTATTTTGAGGAGGTTGGAGCCGAGAAGATTTACTCCCTGAGCCCAATAGTGCCAGCTCTATCTCCTAAGCTGTCAACTACTCTTAATTTCGATACTTTCGGGCTTCTATTCGTGCTAAAGGAGACACCGGAAACCGTTATCGAATATCAGTTAGAAGAAGGGGTAGATTATTTGATGGTAGATGCCTTTCAGTGGTTAGGCTTGCGGAACCAGGAAGTAAGAAAGCTCGTAATAGAAGTGCGCAAACAGGGCACTTTTGTCAAAGGGATAGTCCCAGGTGAACTACCGATGTTGGGGTTAGAAATATATGCCGCACCAGGTCCGTAACCAACACGCCGCTTTTGAGGGCGGGAATGCTACACATTAAGAAGTAAAACAACTTTTAAAAGCGGGGGCGGGGAACACCCCTCTGTTAGAGGACATTCTTCTTCCCACCCTGACCCACCCTACAGAGGTCAGACCTCTATCAACTCTTTTTCAGGAGGGTGGGGCAAAAAGGGCTTTAGCCCCACCTTAAAGGGCAGCGGGCGGGAATAGATAAAAGCGGGGGTGGGGAAACCCTCCTGTTAGAGAGCGTTTTACTTCTCACCTTGACCCACCCTACAGAGGTCAAACCTCTATTAACTCTTTTTAAGGGTGGGGTTACAGAGATTGTAAAGAGGTGAAACCTTTTGGGCGGGCGGGTATGGGAAGAAAAACAAACTTTTAAAAGCAGGGCACCAGGCTTATAATAAAAGGTGGATTTTTACAGGAGGTAACCATGATTAGAAGCCTGGGGGATAAGAAACCAAAGATAGCCGAATCCGCCTTCGTCAGCGAGGCCGCCTATATCATCGGGGAGGTGGAAATAGGGGAGCATTCCAGTGTCTGGCCGGGGGCGGTAATCAGGGCCGACTTCGGCAGCATAACCATCGGCGCCAACACCGCCGTCGAGGATAACTGCGTGATTCACTCGGGCACGCTATCCAACCCCGACTACCGCGAGGAAGTAACCATCGGGGATAACGTGCACATCGGGCACGGGGCAGTGATTAACTGCCGCAAAATCAGCAATAGAGTCCTCATCGGGATGAACGCCACCATACTGCACGATACCGAAATCGGCAACAACTGCATCATTGCCGCCGGCTGCCTGGTCAAGCAGGAAGCCAAAATAGCCGACGGCTCTTTCGTGGCCGGTGTCCCAGGCAGGGTCATGGGCAAGGCTACCAAGAAGCAGCTATGGTGGGTTGAGGAAGCGCCCGAAATCTACAAAGAACTAATCAAGCGATACAAGGGGGAGGGGCGGTAAAGCCTTTACATCTTATCGGGGGCGGTCATGCCCATGAGGTGCAGCGTCCGCGCCAGCGCTATCTTGGCGGCTCCGACCAGCTTGAGCCGCGCCTTAGTTAAAGCCTCATCCTCGGTGACGACGCGGCACTGCTTGTAGAAGCTGTGAAACACGGTTGCCAGGTCCTGGGCGTAGTAGGCCAGGTGGTGGGGCTCTAAAGTCTGCGTTACCATCTCGACCACCTCCGGCAGGAGCAACATCCTGCGGATTAAGGTCAGCTCCGGCTCGGTGGTGAGTAAAGAGACATCGCCGTCAGCGTAGTCAATTTTCCTGTCTTCAGCCAGCCTGAGAATGCTGGCGATGCGGGCGTGGGCGTACTGGACATAGTAGACCGGGTTATCGGCCGACTGCTTCTTGGCCAACTCCAGGTCAAAGTCCATCTGGCTGTCGGCGGAGCGGGCGGCAAAGAAGAAGCGGCAGGCATCGGCGCCGACCTCGTCAATAAGCTCGCGCAGGGTAATGATATCGCCGCTGCGCTTGGAGACCTTGACCGCCTCGCCGCCGCGGGAGAGCGTCACCATCTGCGAGATCATCACCACCAGGCGCTCCGGGGTAATACCCAGAGCCGAGACCACCGCCTTCATCCGGGAGATATGCCCCTGGTGGTCAGCTCCCCAGATATTGATTACCCTATCAAATTTTCTTTCGACGAACTTGTTATAGTGATAGGCGATATCGGTGGCGAAATAGGTGGGCGAGCCGTCGCTGCGCACCACCACGTTGTCCTTATCTTCGCCCAGAGCGGTGGAGACGAACCAGGTAGCCTCTTCCCTCTCGGCAATATAGCCGCCTTCGCGAAGTAGCGCCATCACCTTATCATACTGCCCCTGCTCAAAGAGGTCCTGCTCGCGGAACCAGACGTCGAAGTTAACCCCCAGAAGCTCCAGGTCGTCCTTTATCCGGGCTAGCATCCTGGCCAGACCGAGCCTGCCGATTTCGGCTATTGCCTCTTTCTCCGGCAGGGAGAGGAATCTATTGCCCTCATCGGCGATAATTTCTTTAGCCAGGTCGACGATATAGTCACCCAGGTAGCCGTCGGCGGGCATTTCGGCGTCAACCTTCAAAGCCTGCTGGTAGCGGGCGTAGAGGGAGCGATAGAAGGCGTCCATCTGGCTGCCGGCATCGTTGACGTAGTACTCTTTTTCTACCTTGTAGCCGGCCGCCGCCAGCACGTTGGCCAAGGTGTTGCCCAGAATAGCCCCGCGCCCGTGGCCGACGTGGAGGGGGCCGGTGGGGTTAACGCTGACGAACTCTAGCTGTACCCGGCCGCCCTGACCCAGCTCAACATTGCCGTATGAAGAGCCGGCGGGCAGGATTGAGTCCACCTGCTGTGTTAACCAGTCGTTTTTGAGGGTAAAATTAATGAACCCCGGCGGCGCCACGGTGACGCTTTCAACTTCCGGGGCGGGGGGGATAAGCCCGACCAGTGTTTCGGCTATAGCCATGGGGCCGGTGCCGGTGGCCCGGGCCAGCTTGAGGGGCAGGCTCGAGGCGTAGTCACCGTGCTCGGGGTTCTGGGGGTGCTCTATGGTAATCTCGGGCACCGCCACCGAGGGCAGCTTGCCCGACTCCTGGGCCTTACCAACCGCCTGCGCCAGCAGCTCGATAATTCTCTGTTTAATCATCTACTTCGTTTTAGATTTTAAGATTCAACGAGAAACCTCATTATAGCACAAAGCTGGTTAAAAAAAGATAACCCGCCGCACTTTTTGCCTGTTTACGGAAGTCCTTCTTCCCACCCTGACCCACCCTACAGAAGTGATACTTCTATCAATTTCTTATCAGAGGGGATAATAGAGACTAATCTCTCTCCTCTGGGGGGTGGGGTAAAAAGGGCTTTAGCCCCACCTTAAGGGCGGCAGGCGGGAAAAGATAACGGGGGGTGGGGTTTAGCTACTCGCCTTCGGGAGCCAGCCTGGCCATGCTGAACTGGGCGCCCTGGGGCGTGTCCTGGCAGTCAATGACCATCCCGTCCAGCGCCTGGGTCAACTCGGCGCTGACGAACAAGACCTGGAACCCTTCGCTCTCGACCACCTGGTCGCCTTCTTTTTTCCTGTCCAGTGCCATGTCCATCTGGTTGGGCCTGGCCGCCAAGGGAACCAGCCTGATAGCCAGCTCCAGGTCTTCCGTCTGCGCCTGGATAGCTCCCTTTAATCTTGCCGCCGCCTGTGCCGTTACCGTCAGCATAATACTACCTTATTCACCTGCCTCCGCTACTTGTACCTTCATCGCCCGGGGTCCTTTGGGCCCGGTGCCCATGTCGAACTCCACGCTAATGCCCTCTTCCATGGTATCAAAATCCAATCCGACTAAATCGGAGCGGTGGAAGAAGATCTCGGTGCCATCTTCGGCGGTGATGAAACCGAAGCCCCTGTCCCGGATGAGTTTTTTTACTGTTCCTTTCAAGTTACCTACCTCCTTTATTAAAACAAAAACCCCGCAGAGCCCCTAACGCAGGCTTGCAGGCTCCAAGCAAGCGAATTCACCTTTAGCCAGACATCTCGGTTAACCATATTTTAACAACTCATTGCGCTATATGCAAGAGGCCAGTTAATCATATTGGGGCATTAGGGCGGGAAGACTTCGATTCTCTGCATCTCACCCGCTTAAACATTTGCTTAGCAACCCACCCCCTTAATCCCCCTCCCTTGCAAGGGAGGGGGAAGGTTTTTTTATAGAAGAGGGGCTGACGCCCCTCTTAAACACCCCACTGGGTTAACAACTTTTTAAAGGGGCGGGGAGAAGCTGCCTAGCTTAACTCGCCGCCCGGCTGCCAGACACGTGCCAGCTCCGCCGACAGCAGCTTGTGTTCGGTTTTCTTTAAGCCCGGGTCCTGCTCGAAGAGCCTTATCGCCTCGGCGCGAGCTAACTCTAAAAGCTTAACATCGGAGAGCCTGGCCATTCGCAGGTCGGGCAGACCGCTCTGGCGGGTGCCGAAGAACTCGCCGGGGCCGCGCAATTTAAGGTCTTCCTCAGCTAATTGAAAGCCGTCCTGAATCTTTTCGATTAGGTCCAGCCGCTGGCGGCCTATCTCCGAGGGGTTCTCGGCCAGAAGCATGCAGTAGCTCTGCTGGCTGCCCCGCCCCACCCGGCCGCGGAACTGGTGCAGCTGGGACAGGCCGAAACGGTCGGCGCTTTCCACCAGCATAACGGTGGCGTTGGGGACGTCAATGCCCACCTCCACCACCGGCGTCGACACCAGAACGTCCAGCTCACCGGAGCGGAACTTATGCATCACCCCGTCCTTTTCCGCCGCCGACAGGCGCCCGTGAATCAGGCCCAGTTTAAGGTCGGAAAAGACCTCTTTTGATAAGCGCTCGTATTCGGCTACCGCCGCCCTGGCCTGAATCGCCTCCGACTCCTCGACCAGCGGGCAGATAATAAACGCCTGGCGGCCTTCAGCCACCTGGCGTCTTAAGAAAGCGTAGGCGCTGGCTCTCTGCGCCTGCTTAAGCCAGCGGGTCTTGATCGACTGCCTGCCCGGGGGCAGCTCGTCTATAACCGAGAGGTCGAGGTCGCCGTAGAGGGTTAAGGCTAAAGTGCGGGGGATGGGGGTGGCCGTCATCACCAGCACGTGGGGGTTAAAGCCCTTCTGCCGCAGCGCCGAGCGCTGGGCGACGCCGAAGCGGTGCTGTTCATCGACAATGGCCAGGCCTAACTTATGGAAATCGACCTCCTTCTGGATGAGGGCGTGGGTGCCGATAATAATATCAATATCGCCGTCACGAACGCGCTGCTGGATGGCCTGCTTGCTGGCCTGAGCTAAATCTCCGATGAGGAGAGCAACAGTAAGCGGTTTAGCCAAAAGCCCGGAAAAGCGGCGCAGGTTGTCTTCTTCTGAAACTTCACTGGCTGTCCTGGACAAGAGTTCGCTGACGCTGGCAAAATGCTGCTCGGC
>JAUWGI010000109.1 GCA_030606505.1 Deltaproteobacteria bacterium | reverse complement strand
TTTCAAGGGAGTCTTAGAGGTACTACCTTTGAGGGTGGGTTGGGTGGGAAAGAAAACCTCCTCTAAAAATTAAGCTAATCTCTCCCCTTCTCCCCCTTTAAGGAGTGTTAAAGAGGTCTAACCTCTGTAGGGTGGGAGGGTGGGTAGCTAAACACCCTCTAAAACTCTCTTCCCCTGCCCGGTCTCCCCCTTTTGTAAAGGGGGATTAAGGGGGATTTCCCCCTCTCTTTTTTCGCATTTTTACCCCGCAGGCTATATAATAAAACGGCATGTCCGATACTCAAGAAAAAAGATACGAACTTATCAAGGT
Source organism: Deltaproteobacteria bacterium (assembly GCA_030606505.1). GTDB lineage: Bacteria > Chloroflexota > Dehalococcoidia > Dehalococcoidales > BS750m-G39 > JABMRW01. The sequence goes on along the minus strand of JAUWGI010000109.1, from coordinate 2,886 downwards.
GGCGCTGGGGGAGGCGGAGGCCGATTTAGCCATAATCAACGGCTCGGTGGTCAACGTCTACACCACCGAGGTGGAACAAGCCGCCGTCCTCATCAAGGGGGACAGGATAGCCTACGTGGGCAATGACACCGGCAGGGCTATCGGCCCATCAACCAGGGTCATTGACGCCAACGGTAAAACATTGATACCCGGCCTCATCGACGGCCACACCCACATCGACGGCCCCTGCTCCATAAGCGAAATAGTAAAGTATGCTATCGCCGGCGGCACCACCACCATTATCACCGAAACCTCCGATATCGGCTCCGTTCTGGCCTATGAGGGGGTAGTTCAATTTTTAGCCTCCAGCCAAAACCAGCCGGTAAAGGTCTTCATTACCGCCCCGCCCATGGTCACTTTGAGCCCGGTGGCCGAAGAGCACGCCCTCACCGTTCCCCAGCTGCGCAAACTGCTACGGCATAAGGATGTCCTCGGCCTGGGCGAGGTCTACTGGGGCGGTGTGGTCAACGGCAACCGGAGGGTCCTCGACCTCATCGCCGAGACGTTAAGGCAGGGCAAAAAGGTCGAGGGGCACAGCGCCGGCGCCACCGGCGCCAAACTTCAGGCCTACGTCTCATTGGGCATCTCCTCCTGCCACGAGCCAATCAGCGCCGAAGAGGTCAGGGAGAGGGTAAAGCTGGGTCTTTTTATATTAATCAGGGAAGGCGCGGTGCGCCGGGAGCTGGAAGCTATCTCTCAGCTAAAGGACGATGATGCCATCCTCAACCGGCTGGCGATATCGACCGACAGCGTGGCGCCGGAGCAGCTTATCAGCGGCGGCTATATGGAGTTCGTGGTGCAGAAAGCCATCGACCTCGGCTTCAAGCCCATCAGGGCGATACAGATGGCCACGGTCAACGTCGCCCGGCACTTCGCCATAGACGACGATATCGGCGGCATCGCCCCCGGTAAATACGCCGATATCGCCATTATCCCAGACTTAAAGAACATAAAGGCGGAATACGTTATCAGCAACGGGCGTCTGGTCGCCCGGAACGGACAGGTGCTGGTCCCGCCCCGCCACCACCGCTACCCCCGGTCGCTCTTAAACACCGTAAATCTGGCCAAAGAATTTACCGCCAATGACTTCGCCATCCCGGCAGAAGGCCGTCAGGTCAAAGTGCGGCTGATAGACCAGGTCACCAATCTGGTCACCCGGGAAGAGTTTATTGATATGCCGGTGACTGACGGCCAGCTAAAAGCCGATGCCGGTAAAGGTATATTAAAGGTAGCCGCCATCGAGAGGGCTTACGGTACGGGTAAGCGCTTTACCGGCTTAATCAAGGGGCTGGGGCTTAAGCAGGGGGCGGTTGCCACCACCGATGTCTGGGACTGCGGCGATATTATAGCCGTCGGCGCCGATGAGACCGATATGGCACAGGCGGTAAACCGGCTTAAAGAGCTGGGGGGAGGACTGGTGGTCTGCGCCGCCGGCAGGATAGCCGCCGAAATGCCCTTCCGGGTGGCAGGAACCATCTCCACCGAACCCGTAGAGACGCTAGCCGATAAATTTCAGCGTATCCAGCAGGCCGCCGCCGGACTGGGCGCTAATTCCCCTAATTTCAGCCTCACCCTGGCCGTCCTGCCCTCCCCGGCCATACCCTTCCTCCGAATCTGTTCTTCGGGGCTGTTCAATCTTAAAAGTAACCGCTTCGTTGACCTGATAGTGGAGTAGCTAAGACGATGACTTGGCAGCAGGTGGAAAAAGCCAGGCGGCGCCTCTCCCGGGAGCGGGGCACCGTCATCAAGGACTGGGGGGGCAGGGTCCCCTTCGCCCTGGTCTACCCCAACTCGTACTATTTAGGCATGTCCAATCTGGGCATTCACGCCCTCTATAAACTGCTCAACAGCCAGAATAAGGTCGTCGCCGAGAGAGCCTTCTGGGAAACAGAAGATGGCCAGTCACCCATTCTATCCCTGGAGTCCCAGCGGCCGCTCAGTGACTTTGCCGTTATCGCCTTTTCTATCTCCTACGAGCTTGACTATTTTAATGTAGCCCGTATCCTCAAAGCCAGCGGCATTCCCCTCCATGCCGCCGAACGCGACGAGAGGCACCCGCTGGTCATCGCCGGCGGCCCCTGCGTTATCGCCAACCCCACGCCCCTATCCCCTTTCTTCGACTGCCTCTGCATCGGCGAGGCTGAGCCCATAGTCCCGGCAATACTACCCGTTATAGCCGAGGGCATCGGAGGCAGGCGCGGTGACCTGCTCAAATCGCTAAGCTTCCTGCCTGGCGTCTATGTCCCGCAGCACTACGAGGGAAAGCCGGTGGTACGGCAGTGGGCCGAAAACCTGGACGACTTTCCCGTCGGCTCGGTCATACTCACCCCGGACACCGAGCTGGGCGCCCTCTACCTCATCGAGGTAGAAAGAGGCTGTAACTGGGGCTGCCGCTTCTGCCTGGTCAATAAAGCCTTTAGCCCCATGCGCTACCGCTCCCTGGACAGTCTCATCGCCCAGGCGGAGGAGGGCTTAAAATACCGCCGGCGCCTTGGCTTAGTCGGGGCGGCTGTCTCCGACCACCCCCAACTTGAAGAATTGATGCTCAAATTAAGTGATATGGGGGCGGAGCTCTCCATAAGCTCGCTGCGGATGGCCCCCCTCTCCGATGGGGTCTTAAAAGCGCTGGCTAAAGGCGGCGCCCGCACCGTTACCCTTGCCCCCGAGGCGGGCTCCCAGCGCCTGCGCCATATGATAAAGAAGGGCATCAGCGAAGACGACGTCCTGAAAGCGATAGAAATGGTGGCCGAGCAGGGAATAAAGCAGGTCAAGCTCTATTTTATGATTGGCCTACCCTCGGAGACCGACCAGGATATAGAGAAAATTATAGATTTAAGCCTGGACTGC
>JAUWGI010000077.1 GCA_030606505.1 Deltaproteobacteria bacterium | reverse complement strand
CTCCGGGGCGATAAAGGCCTGCCCCAGCTTGCCCAGCTTGATGTACTGCTTGATGTCGGAGATATCCTTGTCGCCGAAGCGGCTGTCGTTGAGCCTCTGCACGGTGTCGTAGACATAAAGCCCCTCTTGCGCTTTGGTGGTCGATTTTACGTTCCAGGTTATTAATTTTTTGGCCAGCCCGCGGGCAATGCTGTGGGCTAATAGCGTTTTCCCCGTCCCCGCCTCCCCCCTGATTAACAGCGGTCTGCCCAGGGCTATAGAAACGTTAACCGCATTCTCCAGCGGTTCCGAGGTAACGTAGTCCTCCGAGCCGCTGAATTGGGCAAAGTCATCCTTTTTCACTTACTTATCGCCTCCTGGAATCAAGATTAACCGCGGACGCTTAACTTTCGTCGCGGCAAAGTTGCTTTTGAAGGGGTGTAATTATTCCCACGATTAAATTATACCCGAGAGTGGCAGTTGGAATCAAATGGAGCTGTCTCAGTCCATCCTGAGCCCGGCGCTGCAGTTAATGGTCTGACCGGTGATATTGGCCGACTTATCCGAGGCCAGGAACACGGCTAGGTAGCCCACATCCTCCGGCTTGACCATCTTGCCCAGGGCCGTCCGGGCGACCTCGTTGGCCACGGCCTGTTCGTAGCTGATGCCCTGGCTCTGGCTCACCTTCCGCATCGCCCACTCAATGCGCTCTCCCTCTACCGGGCCGGGAGCGATGCAGTTCACCCTGATGCCGTATTTGCCCACCTCCAGGGCCAGGGTCTGGGTGAGGCCAATCAACCCCCACTTGGAGGTGGCGTAGGGGCTCCTGTTGGCGTGGCCAAACCGCCCCGAGACCGAAGACATATTGATGATGTTACCGCTCTTACGGGGGATCATGCCATCTTTTAGGATATACTTGGCGCAGAGCATGGCCCCGGTAAGATTTATCGTCAGCGTCTGGCTCCACGCTTCCAGGTCCATATCGGCCACGCTCATGGCGGGGCCGCCTATTCCCGCGTTATTCACCAGCACGTCCACCCTACCGAACTTCTCCAGGGTGCGGTCAACCATGCTGCGTATTTGCTCGGGAACGGCCAAGTCGGTAACTATGGCCAGGCATTTTCGGCCCACCGCCTCAATTTCGGCAGCTGTTTTCTTCAAGTCTGCCTCGGTTCTGGCGGCTATCACCACATCAGCTCCCTCACCGGCAAAGGTCAGGGCGATGGATTTTCCGATCCCCTTACCGCCACCGGTGACAACAGCTATCTTACCTTCTAGTTGCATAACAACCTCCTTCTCGATACTCAATACGGCTACTCCCGCCCTACCCCGATAAGCTCATTTATATCGGTAGTCCCCTCTTCTTTCAGGAACCGCTCGATTCCCTCCAGGATATCGAGGGGAGCGCCGGGTTCGGCGAAGTTGCCCGTACCCACCTGGACGGCGCTGGCTCCGGCCATGATGAACTCCAGGGCATCGCTGGCGGTGGCAATGCCGCCGATGCCCACCACCGGAATTTCCACGGCGCCGGCTACTTTATAAACCAGATACAGGGCTATCGGTCTTATCGCCGGTCCCGATAGCCCGCCGTGTTTATTGCCCAGTAGCGGTTTGCGCCTGGCAATATCGATGACCATACCCCTGGGCGTGTTAATCAGGGATATGGCGTCGGCGCCGGCGTTTTCTACCGCTTCAGCCACCCCGACGATATCGCCGGTGTTGGGGGTCAGCTTGACCATTACCGGCAGTGAGGTCGCCTTCTTAACCGCCGCCGTCACCTCGGCGGCGGACTCGGGATTAGCCCCGAACTCAGCCCCGCCGGCCTCGATGTTGGGACAGCCGATGTTGACTTCGAGGCCGCTGATGCCGGCAACCCCGTCCAGTTTGGCCGCCAGCCGGGCGTACTCCTCGACCGTTTCCCCCACGATGTTAACGATGACCGGCACCCGCCACCCCGCCCAGACCGGGGCCTTTTCTTTGAGCACGGCGTCAACGCCGATGTTCTGCAGCCCGATGGAATTAAGCACACCGCAGGGCGTCTCCGCTATCCTTGGCTGGGGATTGCCCTCTCTGGGTTTGAGGGTAGTCCCCTTGCAGACGATGGCCCCCAGCTTTTGAATATCAAAGAGGTGCTGGTACTCGGTGCCCCAGCCGAAGGTGCCCGAGGCGGTCATTACCGGGTTGGCCAGCAGTAAGCCTTTTTTATTCTTCGGGGCCAGCTGGACCGATAGCTTCATATTAACTCCTCGTCACAGGCTGATACTGGTGCCGGCGATATTGAATAAAAAGCGCTCGCCGAACTCCCGGGCCATTATGGCCGATGCCGCCAGTCCGGTGCAATGGCCGAAGCCCAGCTTGTTTACCCCCAGCTCTTTGAGGGCGGCGATGGTCAGCCATATCCGCTCCTCGGTGGCGTTAATCAGGTGGCAGCCGCCGAAGACGCCGTATATCGCCTCTACTCCTGTCAGCTTTTGGGCATGGTAGAGGGTATTTATAACACCGTGGTGGGCGCAGCCCAGGATGACCACCAGCCCTGCCCCGGTAGTTATAATCAGCGCCTGGTCGTCAAGGAGCTTATCCGGCTTAAAGCGCTGGCCCTCTTTGACCTGGAGGTGGGGCTCTATGGTCTCGTAGTCGGTGGTCATGGGGATCTCGCCGGTGGTCATTATGTTGTCGCTTAAGCGCACCGGCTCTCGGCTTAAGCTAAACTTGGCCCCCAGGCTCTCCAGCGTCTGGCGGTGGAAGGGTATGCCGATGTATCTGGCCTCCTGCCCCTGTCGGCGGCTATACTTGGCCGCCCAGATATCGGGGTGGGCGATTATCTCTATCTCTTTGCCGATGCGGAGCAGCACTGTTTTGAGCCCGCCGGTATGGTCGAAATGACCGTGGCTCAAGACAATTTTATCAACCTGGCTTAAGTTAATGCCCATCAGGTCGGCGTTGTGGCTGGCGGAGAGACTTTGCCCGGTGTCGAAGAGGATGTTTATCTCCTCGCTTTCCACCAGGATGCTTAAGCCCCACTCCGCCATAATACCGCCCAGACCGGCGGTGTTCTCGCTCAGGGTGGTGATTTGCAGGCCCATTTTCACTCTCAGCTGTGGTGGTGACTAGTATAGGCTATATCCTCGCCGCTTGCAACCCGTCTGACGAAGAGCAGGGGGAAGACGATATCGCTCAGGCAGCAGGGAATCCAGACGGCCAGGAAGAGGAAGATAAAGATGATGGGGAGCAGGGGGAGCCAGGCAGCGGTGCCGAAGGCGGTGAAGTAGAACAGCGAGGCCCAGGTACTCAGTAACACGTGCCCAAAGTGGGGGAACTTGGTGAACTGTTTCCAGCAACCGAGGGCAATACCGATAACCGCCGTCGAGTTTATCACCACCCACTTGGGCACACCCAAATAAGGGAAGGCCTCCGTCTCCAGGAAGGGAGCATGGAAGCCGAGGTCAATGTTCAGGGTGGCGCCTCCCAGGAAAGGGATGACGGCGTCGCTAAGGGTGGCGATACCCACCGAGCCCAGGTAGCCGATTAAAATGGCCGCCCAGAGCCTGCCCCGGCTGTACCTCCTGTATATGGCGGTGGTCACCAGGGCGCTCAAGACCACATGCAGCGGGTGCAGGGTATAGAAGGCGGCTTCGGAGATCTGGGCCGGTATTTCGGCAAAGATAATTATCACAATGAGGATGATGCCGGTGACGGCACCGATGGCGGTGAAGGGGGCGTGCTCTTTGAGTTCGCTTAATATCCGTCTAAGCATTTTGCTGGCAGTTCTGGCACCGCCCGATGAACTCGAGCAGGTGCCCTTCAATCTCGAACCCGGTCTCCCGGGATAGCCTTTTTTCCAGCGGGGAGATGTCGTAGCCGCTGAAGTCAACCACCTCACCGCAGACGGAGCAGATAATATGGTGGTGGTGCTCCGGGGCGCCGATGGTGTAGCTGCGGCAGCTACCGCCGGCGTGCAACTCGCAGATAAGCTCTAGGCGGGCCAGTATCTCCAGGGTGCGGTAGATGGTGGTCAGCCCGATAGTGGGGTGGTCTTGGTGCGCCTTCTGGTAGAGGTCGGCGGGGGTAAGGTGGTCGGGGCTGGCGGCGATGGCGCCGATGACCACCCGGCGCTGGGGGGTGAGCTTGTAGCCGTGCTCTCTCAGTGCGGCGGCGATTCTTTTCTCGGTAAGTCTCATTTCAAGATTTTAAGCCCCCCAAGCTCTAAATGAAAAGGATTATCATTTACACAATAAACATTTTAGCTCTGGTTGTCAATACTTTTTCAGTTGTTTTGCTTCCCCTCCCCCCATTTTTAACAGTTCTCTTTCTTCCCATACCCACCCGCCCAAAAGGCTCCGCCTCTTTGCATCTCTTAATCCCCCCCCTGATTTATCAAGGTGAATTCATCCCCTTATCCCCCCACCCGACAAAGCGAGGGATTA
>JAUWGI010000026.1 GCA_030606505.1 Deltaproteobacteria bacterium | reverse complement strand
ATGAGTCTCAAGATAGCAGGGGAGACCTTCTCTATCTGTTCGGGAAAGTATCGGCTTGAGGAGCCTGCTGGCGTAACCCTGCCCCTTATACCGGGGGTCCACCCCGACGGCTTGTAAAAACCAGTGAGGATAAGGCACCAGACGTTTATGAGTCTCGTCAATATACGCGCCTATGCGCCTCATTTTACTGCCTCCATACCTGCCAAAACCGAATAGTACAGACATGGGAACGGAGCGCAATATCTTCCACACAGCCATAGGACAGTTTTCAGAGGGAAGCCAGACGGCAATACCTTCCAGACCGGTAGATGTAGCATATACTTCACCATATCGAAGACCATAATAAACGGGAACGGACACAAAGAAAGACGTCATTTTACGTCTTTTTAACTCATCCGGAAAGTAATAGCGCAATAGCGGATACTGTTGGAAAGCCCGGCTTAATACTTCGGCTGCCGGTTTAACCTGAGCTTTGTTTAAACGAACAAGATTATTTAAATCGCTTGCCATATGTGCTGTCTCCTTATAACCATTCTATCTATTCCCACCCATCACCCTTAGAGGGTGTCTAAGAGGGGCGAAGCCCCCTTTTGGGCGGGTGGGTATGGGAAGCAAAACACCCGGAACCGGGGAGATAAGGGGGGAACTCCACCTCGTGATATTAACTAATATTTGGCCTAGCCCCCGAACATATGCTATAATCGACCCCGTGTCTACCAAACTAAACAAAAAGGAACCGAAAGTGGCTGATAAACCCATGCTCGACCTCAAGACATTCATCGAGAATGTCAACAAGAAAGACAAGCTCAACGGCAAAAAGATACGCTTTGGCTTTACCAAGCGCAAGCGGTAACAGTCAGCGCTAATTCTCACCGCCTAACATCCTCCCTTTCCGGAAACGGAGCGCCATCCCCGGAGAAATCAGGCCGGTAATCTGCTGAGGCACCCATTCCCTGCATCCAGCCGTTCTCTATCCCCAGCTCCTCTACCAGCTCACTAACTTCATTATATTCCTCCGTCGTGATTGCCCTCGAAAGCAGGGGAATTCGCGGAGCCAGGTGCGCCGGAAAGTACTGGGACATCAGGCTCACCGTAACCTGAGGAGAAACCTCTCTGACCAGCCAGGTAAGCGAGTCGCGGCTGCCGGCAACTCCGTTAGGCAGTATCAGGTGGCGCACAATCAACCCCTTCTGGGCAATATCTTCCTCATCCACTATCAGGTTCCCCACCTGCCGGTACATCTCCTTGATGGCGGCCCGCGCCCGCTCCACATAATCGGGGGCTTTGGAAAACCTCTTGCCCCATTTATTAGAGGCGTACCTCAAATCTGCCAGGTAAATGCTTATAATGCCGTCAAGCTCCCGCAGAGTGGCCACGGAATCATAGCTGCTGGTATTGTAGACCAGCGGCAGCCTGAGCCCCAGGGGAACCACCTCCAGCACGGCGCGGACTATCTGGGGCACGAAGTGCGACGGTGAAACCAGATTAATGTTATGGCAGCCAAGCTCATCCTGAAGAAAGAGCATATGCTCGGCCAGGACAGAGGGCTCTACTTCCTTGGACCGCTGGTGCTTATAATCCTGGCTTATCTGGTAATTCTGGCAGTAGACACAGCGCATATTGCAGTTGCCCAGGAACACTGTCCCCGAACCCCTCCTCCCGGAAAGCACCGGCTCCTCGCCGTGGTGAGCGCAGACCGAAACGACAATCGGGAGGCGGGCCGAATGGCAAAACCCCCGTTCGCCCTCCCGGCGGTTGACCCCGCACTCCCGCGGACAGATATCGCAGGCGCTCAGCCGTGCCTCAAGCGCCTCCGCCCGGCGCTCCAGCTCCCCCGAACGGTACAGGGCAAGATAGCCCGGCGCCACATTTCCCATGGCTAAATAACACCGTCCCTAATCAAATCTCTTATCTCCTTTGCCGAAGCTCCTTATTTGGATACTCTCCCCTTTTGGGCGGAGTTTTAGCCCCGTTGGGATATTCCTTCTTTCCCCGGCGGGGGGTCTTAAGAGTGTTAGAGGCGAAGCCTTTTAGGGCGGGCTGGGTGGGAAGATAAACGCTAGGGGGGATAAGGGGGGAGCGGCTGAGCCTGACCGGGGCTCCGGGGAACTTAAATTTCCTGCCTGTTTCCGGATGTTCCACCTGCACCCAGAAGCCCCTGGCTTTTAGCTGGGGGCTGGCTAAAAGCTGTGATACCGAAGCTATCTCCGCCCAGGGAAAGCGCATCGCCTGCCCCTTGGCCACCAGTTCGGCGGCGGGGTGGCTTTTAGTCCAGCGCTCCAATACTTCAATAACGTGGTCAATATGCTGGAGGCGGTAATCTCTGTCCCGCCATTTTTCGTCAGCTAAGTCCGCAGCCATGCCCTCAGACTCAAGCCACTCCACCAGCGTCGGCCACTGGTAAAGCAGTGAGAGCAGAACATAGCCGTCTTTAGCGGGAAAGACGCGGAAGGCGCCGTTCCAGTGCAAACTGCCCCGGCGTTTAGCCACCTCTCCCTGATAGAAATAGCGCACCAGAACGTGGTCGAGGGCGGCGGCGGTACACTCCTGGAGCGAAATATCAATATGCTGGCCCTTGCCCGAGCTATGGCGGTGCCACAGCGCCAGCATAACGCCGATGGCGGCAAAGATAGAGGCCAGGTAGTAGCTCTGGTTGCCGAAGGGCTTAAGCGGGGGTAATTCGGGCTGGCCGTTGAGGTAAAGCTGACCGCCCAGGGCACTGGCGACGATATCGCAAGACTTATAGTCACGGTAGGGGCCGGCCTGACCGAAGGGGGTTATAGAAGCCATAATGAGGCGGGGGTTAATTTTATTAAGCTTATTATAGCCGAGGCCGAGAGCGTCCAGGTAGCCTGGGGGGTGGCTTTCCACCAGTACGTCGGCGGTTTCAAGCAGGCGCCTGAGCATATCCTGTCCCGGCTTGGATTCTATATCCAGGGTTACCGAGCGCTTGCCCAGATTCTCCCAGTGAAAGTCAGCGCTTTTGGCTGGCTTTTCTATACGGATAACCTCCGCCCCCATATCAGCCAGATAGCGGGAACAGAGCCTGCCTTTTTCATCAGTTAAATCAAGGACGCGGCTGCCGGAGAGGATGGAACCCTGCCCGTTCATAGCCTTTTAAGCGCGGCGGCAATCCGCTGCATACAGCGCTCCCGGCCCAGCACCGCCATGGTATCGAAGAGGGGCGGGGCGGCGGTACGGCCGGTAACGGCCACCCTTAATACCGAGAAAAGCTGGCCGGTCTTTAAGTCCAGCTCCGGCGCCAGGGGACGGAGCACGCCCTCCAGCGAGTCGGCGTCGAAGGCTGGCAAGGTCTCCCTAGTGGCTGATTCCTGCAATACCACTAACTTCCCCAGATCCTCCTGAGCCGCCTCTAACGCCTCAAAAGTGGCGGCTTTATCCATGTTCTTGCCGATGAGCAAGGCAGAGTCGTAGCTAAGGTCTTCAGTGAAGAAGAAGCGGGTTAGCTCAACCACCTCGACTAAAGTCCTGGCCCGCTCCTGGACCAGGGGCAGGACGGCTCTGACGTATTCTTCGTCGGAGATTAACACCTTGCCCGCGTCCAAATCGTCCATGAGATAGGGCTGAACGGCATCGAAGAACTCGTCGGCGGTTAGCTTGCGGATATAGACCCCGTTCATCCAGTCCAGTTTCTCCCGGTTAAAGATAGCCCCCGTCTTGCCAATTCGCTCCAGAGAGAAATTATCTATCAGCTCCTGCTTTGACATCATTTCGGTCTTATCATCCAGCGACCAGCCGATGAGGGCCAGGAAGTTGAGCATGGTCTGGGGCAGGTAGCCCATATCCCGATAGTCCAGGATGGAGACGGCGCCGTGGCGCTTGCTCAGCTTGGCGCGGTCGGGACCTAAAATCATAGGGTGGTGGACGAAGCGGGGCGGCTCGAAGCCCAAAGCCCGATAGAGGAGGAGATGGCGGGGGGTGCTCGAAATCCACTCCTCGGCCCGGATGACGTGGCTGATTTCCATGGCGTGGTCGTCGACGACATTGGCCAGATGGTAGGTCGGGTAGCCGTCCGATTTAAGCAGAACAAAGTCGTCCAGGGTGCTGTTGTTAACGACCACATTGCCCCAGATTACATCATTATAGCCGGTCTGCCCCTCCAGCGGAGTCTTGAAGCGCACCACCGGCTTGATGCCCTCGGCCTCCCTGCGGGCGCACTCGTCTCTGGTCAGGTCGCGGCAGAGGCGGTCGTAGCCGGGGGGCTCTTTACGCTTAACCTGCCCGGCGCGCATCTCCTCAAGGCGCTCCGGCGAGCAGTAGCAGTAGTAGGCATCCCCCTGCTCGATAAGCCTTTCGGCGGCTTTTTTATAAAGCTCCAGCCGCTCAGACTGATAGTAGGGGCCGTAGTCGCCGCCGACATCGGGGCCCTCGTCCCAGTCAATGCCCAGCCAGTTCAGCCCCTCCATGATTGCTTTAACGGCCCCCTCCACCTTGCGGGCGACATCGGTATCCTCAATGCGCAGAATCAGCTTGCCGCCGCTGTGCCGCGCCAGCAGCCAGTTGAACATGGCCGTGCGGATATTGCCGACATGGGGATAGCCGGTGGGGCTGGGGGCAAAGCGGACTCTAACGGGGGTAGTCATTTTCTTCCCCCCATTCTACCATCTAATTTAGCGACATTCTAGGGTGGGGGGATAAGGGGAGGACTGGCCAAGTTTTTAGCCTACATAATACAATCTGTTATAATATATAGAGGGGTTATAATGCATAGTTCTGCAGCTGAAGTTGGTGGGTTAAGATTCCCACGCGGACGGGTTGAATGGATTAGGCCTTATCGAGGGTGGTTCTTTTTGATATTCATTCTGACAAGCTTGCTGTGTGGAGCAATGAATGGGGATTGGCACAACGATTTTGATATAAATGATATACTCGATGATATAACCAATGAGCCTAAGGTGACTGTGACCGCGAGTCCCGGATTCCTATCCATCTATCCAGAGGTCTTAGACAACAGTAATATGGTGCGGGTTATTAGTTATTCATCATTCCCTGTGGATGCAGTGGTTAAGACCGAAGATGGGCGTGATCTTCTCCTCTATTACGGATTAGAGCCATTAGAGTCTTTTTACTTTCAGAGCGAAGATTCCTGCACGATTACTGCTACTACCTCTTGAAACAGGGGATTGATATAAAATGCGGGGTGGGGATAAAAGGGCTTTAGCCCTACCATAAAGGGCGGCGGGCGGGAAAAGATAAAAAACGGGGGAGGGGCAAATAGTCTAGGCTATATCCTCTAGCGCCTGCTCTAAATCCTCAGGCAACTTCGACTTAAACTCAATATACTCACCTGTGGAGGGGAGGCTAAAGCCCAGGCGGCAGGCGTGCAGGAACTGGCGGGACAGAAACGGGGACTTGACCCCGTAAATCTTATCGCCGACCACGGGAAAGCCGATGGCCGAAAGGTGCACCCTTATCTGGTGGGTGCGCCCGGTCTGCGGCCTGACCTCAAGGAAAGTGTAATCCCCGACATACTTAACCACCTGATACTCGGTGCGGGCCTCCCGGCCGCCGGCCACTACCGCCATGCGCTTACGATTGCGGGGGTCGCGGCCGATGGCAGCCTCGATAATGCCGTTCTCCGGCGTTAAATGCCCCTTGACCAGCACCATATAAGCCTTGGTCACCGAATGGGTCTTAAACTGCTCGGCAAGGTCGGCTTGAGCAACGCTGTTCTTGGCCACCAGCATCACCCCCGAAGTATCCTTGTCCAGACGGTGGACAATACCGGGGCGCAGTGAGTCGCTGATATCAGCCAGGTGGGGAAAGTGGGCGAGAAGGGCGTTGACTAAAGTATGACCGGGGTGTCCCGGCGCCGGATGGACGGTCAGCCCAGGCGGCTTATTCACGACTAAAAGGTCGTCGTCTTCATAGATGATATTAAGCGGCACATCTTCGGGCAGCAACTGTTCGGGTGGGGTGGGGGGGATAGCAACCCTAAGCTTGTCGCCGATATTGAGCCTGAGTCCCGGCTTAGCCGCCCGGCCGTTAACGGCGATATGGCCATCGGCAATCAGCCTCTGCGCCCGGCTGCGGGAAAGCTCAGGAAGCTGCTGGCAGACGTACTTATCCAGGCGGACGTCCCGCTCACCAGCGATAAGACTGTGTACCTTATCCATCACCAAGCCGATACATCACGCTTCTGGGCCGGGGGAAAGAGGGAATAGATAAATAGAATAACGCCGACCACCACCGCCGAATCAGCCAGATTAAACGGCGGCCACCAGCCGATATGGATGAAATCGGTGACCCCGCCCAGCCGGCCAAACAGATAGAGCAGGCGTTCAATCAGGTTGCCGATGGTGCCGCCCAGAATCAAGCCCAGGGCCACCCGGCTTAAGCTATTGTCCAAAGAGGGGTAGCGGCGGTAAATAAGAAAAGCGTAGGCTATGATAAAGGCGATACCGACCACCGACACCATGGTTAAGGCAAAAGTATGGTCTGGGAAAAGACCGAAGGCGGCCCCGGTATTGGGGGGGACACGGGCTATCTCAAATATTCCCCAGCTCCACAGCGATTGCCCGACAGCCAGATTTTCTCTTATCCAGAACTTGATGAGCTGGTCGGCAACCACCAGCAGCAAGGCGATAAGAAAAAAGACGACATAGCGCCCGGCCCGGGAACTACTTGCCTTGGGCATCCTTCGCCTGACGCGCCTTACAGTCCAAGCACAGGGTAGCCTGAGGCAGGGCTTCCAGCCGTTCCGGGGCTATGGGCTCACCACAGCTATCACACAAGCCGTAGGTCCCATCTTCAAACTTCTGCAGAGCGTGCTCCACCGACGCCAGCTGCTCCCTGATGCTCTTCTCCAGAGTCAGCCGCCGCTCCAGTTCGTAGCTTTCGGTGGCCTCCTCCTCCCTCTTGCCAAAGGGGCTGCCCTCACGCCGCTCGTTAGCCGGGCGTATGGTGGATTTTAATTGTTCCATTTCTTCAATCAACCGCTTGCGCTCACTCTCCAGACGAGCCCGAAGCAGATTGAAGGTTGCGTTCGTTTTATCCGTCTTCTTCATCTTTGTCTTACCTCCGTCTACCTGTGCTAGCAGGTAAGCACCTATAGCTGCTGATTTTTTAAGAGAACTGTAATCAGGCCAAAGCGGTTAGTCTAGCATCACCCGTAACTGGCGAATGGTATCCACCGCCTGCCCGCGCCAGTGATTGTTGGCAAAGATGAAGGTCTCTGCCGCCACACTGGCCAACCATTGAATCTTGGGTAACCACTCGCTGAGTTCCGACGGGCTATAGCTATAATCATACCTCTCATAAGCCTGGGCGTGCCGCCACCACTTCTCGCGGTTGCGCCCGTGAAAGCGGACGTAGCCGATAGCGCTGGTCGCCTCCGCCAGCGGCGGCAACAGATTGGGCAACCGCGGTTCGTCGACACAGCAGAAGCCCAGATCACGAGATTTAAGCCAGTCAAACACCTCCTGCCGCAGCCAGCGGGCATTGCGGAACTCAATCACCACCGGAAGCTCGCCCAAACGCTCCTTGAACAGCTCGAGATAGTCCCAGTTAGGCTGGTTGAAGTCGAAGCTGTAGGGAAACTGGGCTAAGATGCAACCCAGCTTGCCGGCGGCGGTGACAGGCTCCAGCGCCCGGCAGAAAGCCTCAAAAACGGCGGCGTTATCCTGCCGCTGGTGAGTCATCTGCTGGTTGGCCTTAATGGCAAAGATAAAACCTTGGCCGGTTTTATCCGCCATCGCCTTCAGGGCGGTGGGGTGGGGCAGGGCGTAATAGGTTGAGTTCAGCTCGCAGGCGTCAAACTCGCGGGCATAGTAGCTGAGCCACTCCCGCCGTGGCAGACCCTGCGGGTAGAAGCTGCCCACCCAATCATTATAGCTAAATCCCGAAGTGCCGAAGTGTATCATAATCCACGTGTAGCTCAATTGTTTTGTTTGGTCAATACACTACGGGGGTTTTATAGGGGCAAAGCCCCAATGGGCGGGGGGATAAGGGGAGGTCTAGCCCAGTTTTTAGAGTGCGTTTTGCTTCCCACCCTCCCACCCTACAGAGGTTTCACCTCTCTCACATTCTGAGGGGAATAAGGGGACGGGTTCCCGGACAAAGGGGGTAGGGCTTCCTTAATCAGAAATATGAAGTGGGGGGATAAAAGAGGGGGAGCTTTGTCTCCGAGAGGATTTTCAGGTCTATCTTCCCACCCTAACCCACCCTATAGGGCTGTGCCCTTAATCCCTCGCTTTGTCGGGTGGGGGGATAAGGGGATGAATTCACCTTG